>JAHZKQ010000187.1 GCA_022600315.1 Gammaproteobacteria bacterium | reverse complement strand
GTTTGAGGTTTGGAAAAACGCCTTTTAACGCTTGGATGTCTTCTTCGGTCCACTGAGAAAGGTAATTGAATCTTAAAAAAAGCTGTTTGAGGTTTAGGAAAACGCCTTTTAATGTTTGGATGTGTTTTCCGGTCCACTGATCAAAATTACTATTGTCTAAATCAAGACGAGTTAGTTCAGACAGCTTCTCTATAATTTCTTTTTTTCTCTCATCGTTGCTTTTTTCTTCCTCTTGAGACGTGGTTGCACTCTGATGATCGTCAGCTACTCTAGGCAGGGCCCATAGTTGACGAATGAGATCCATTGGATTTGTAGTTCGCATAGCACTCTCTAACTTATATATTTTTTAATATGGTTAATTTTAGATCTTAACTAAGTGCCCCAGGGTATAGCATTGCACTATTATGTTTTAGCCCCATTTTTCAAGTTCTTTTGAGGTATTTTTATCTATTCAAAACGTTCGTTTTCGGTTTTAAAGCTGGTATGTGATGTAGCCCTCCCATTTTTAGCGAACCCTACAACACCTTCCGAATCATATACGGCAAGATACCGCCACGGCGGCCGTGTTCAGCGCTTGAGTACCTTTTAAGTGCCTGATGATGGTTTCATAGTGGACTCAGCGGACTCAGATGTGCGGGCGCCATGTTGAATTAATAACTGATAACTCTTGAGATTTATTTTAGCGGCGTAGTCAGCGGGGGATTTATTGTTGTTAGGCGATTTTTCATTAATATTGATTGAAAGACTTTCTTTATAGCCAAGTAGAATTTTAACTATTTCAGTGGCTTTTTTGCTAGAGCTCGTACAGGCGCGCCTTAAGTGTAAAAGATTTGACCCCATGTGTTCTACAACATCTTCCGAATCACATACTGTAAGATACCGCCGTGGCGGTAGTATTCGAGCTCGTTTTGAGTGTCGATGCGGCTTTTGACTTTAGTGGTTTTGGTATTACCATCCGCGTATTTAATGGTTAAAGCCACTTCGCTGTTGGGTTTAAAGTCAGTTTCTAATCCGCTAATGCTGATTTGTTCATCGCCGGTTAAGTTAAAACTTTTGCGAGTTTCGTTATTAATAAATTCTAAGGGTAATACGCCCATGCCAATTAAATTTGAGCGATGGATGCGTTCAAAACTTTCGGCAATAACCGCTTTAGCACCTAATAGTAAAGTGCCTTTTGCGGCCCAGTCGCGCGATGAGCCAGTACCGTATTCTTTGCCGGCAATTACAACGAGTGATACATTTTCTTGTTGATATTTCATCGCGGCATCATAAATTGATAATTGTTCGCCATCGGGAAAGTGTTTGGTAAAGCCACCTTCTACACCCGGCACGATTTCATTACGAATGCGAATATTGCCAAAAGTGCCACGCATCATGACTTCATGATTACCGCGTCTGGAACCAAAGGAATTAAAATCTTTAATCGCCACACCATGTTCACGTAAATATTTCCCGGCAGGACTATCGGCTTTAATCGCACCCGCAGGTGAAATATGATCGGTGGTGACACTATCACCGAGTAAAGCTAAAATGCGCGCGTCTTTAATATCTGTTAATGCGTGCGGTGTTAATTCCATGCCATCAAAAAACGGAGGATTTTTTACATAGGTAGAATCGGCTTGCCAATCGTAAGTATCACTGCCGGTGACTTTTATTTTTTGCCATTCGGCGTCTCCTGCAAAAACTTCCGAATATTCTTTACTAAACATGCTTTGACTCACTAAATCAACCGCCGCATTAATCTCACTTTGGCTTGGCCAAATATCACGTAAATAAACCGGCTTGCCATTTTTGTCTTCACCTAAGGGCTCTTTATCTAAATTAATTTTAGTGGTGCCGGCTAGCGCATAAGCAACCACTAATGGTGGTGAGGCCAACCAATTGGCTTTAACTAATGGATGAATGCGGCCTTCAAAATTGCGGTTACCAGATAATACTGCAGAGACAACTAAATCATTATCACTCACTGTTTTAGTCACCGCATCGGGTAGTGGTCCGGAATTACCGATACAGGTCGTGCAACCATAACCGACTAAATAAAAATCTAAGTCTTGTAGGTATTTTAATAAATCGGTTTTGGTTAAATAATCGGTAACGACTTTTGACCCAGGCGCCAATGAGGTTTTGACCCAAGGTTTTTTTTGCAAACCTTTTGCTAAGGCTTTTTTGGCAAGTAGCCCAGCAGCAACCATTACACTAGGGTTAGAAGTATTGGTGCAGCTGGTAATTGCTGCAATCACTACATCGCCATGATGCATCTCATAACCGTCATCACTGGCAAAATCTTTATCGAGTTCAGAAGATTTATCATTATTTTTAATTGCGGTTTCAGTGGCTTTGCCCAATTCTGGTAAAGGCACACGATCTTGTGGGCGTTTTGGTCCGGCTAAACTTGGTCTAACATCATTAAGGTCAAGCGTTAAAGTATCAGTAAATACGGGTTCATCGGTTTGATCGTCACGCCAAGTGCCTTGTGCCTGGCAATATTTTTCAACGAGCTCGATCACCTCATCAGGACGATTAGACAGTTGTAAATACTTAACGGTTTCTTTGTCGATTGGGAAAAACCCACAAGTCGCGCCATATTCCGGTGCCATATTGCTAATGGTAGCGCGGTCAGCTAATGCTAATTCGTTCAAGCCTGGGCCGTAAAATTCGACGAATTTACCGACTACGCCTTTTTCGCGCAACATCTGCGTGACCGTTAAGACTAAATCAGTAGCGGTAATGCCTGCAGATAATTTGCCGGTTAATTTAAAACCGATCACTTCAGGAATTAACATTGAGATCGGTTGGCCTAATAAAGCCGCTTCAGCTTCAATGCCGCCAACACCCCAACCCAGCACCCCTAATCCATTAATCATGGTGGTGTGGCTATCGGTGCCAACTAACGTATCGGGATAGGCAAATAATTTGCCGTCAATTTCTTTGCTCCAAACCCCACGGCCTAAATATTCTAAATTGACTTGATGGCAAATGCCGGTGCCCGGTGGTACGGCACGAAAATTGCTAAAGGTTTGTTGGCCCCACTTTAAAAAACTATAGCGCTCAAAATTGCGTTGCATTTCAATATGCACATTTTCATTAAAGGCTTGGGCATTACCAAAACGATCAACTTGTACTGAATGGTCAATGACTAAATCTACCGGGCATAGCGGATTAATTTTTTTCGGATCGCTTTTTAAGTGTTGCATGGCATCACGCATGGCGGCTAAATCCACCACTGCAGGTACACCGGTAAAGTCCTGCATTAAGACTCGACTTGGGTGATAAGCAATTTCATGTTGCGAAGACTTATTTTTCAGCCAATCAACAAAGGCTTGCAGATCTTCCTTGTGAACCGTTTTGCCATCTTCGTGGCGTAATAGATTCTCGACTAATACTTTTAATGAGTAAGGTAATTGACCGATGCCTTTAAGACCATTGGCTTCGGCGGTTTTGAGATTAAAGTAGTGATAAGTTTTATTGCCAATTTCTAGCGTCTGCAGGGCTTTGAATGAATCTAGCATGGTGGAGTCCTTATATTGATTAGGCAGGCCGATTGTATCTCGATCCGCTGTTCTTGTCAGCCGCGGGCTGAGTTGACTTTGCTCTATCTAAGATTATAGCAAAATCATTGCCAGGCACTTGAAATCTAGCTTTTAACCCGCATATCTCCTATCATTGGCGCTCTCTTGACCTAAGAGAGTTACTAAACAGGGGTTTTTGTTTAAATTAACCCACTAAAAATGGAGATATAAGGTATGAATATTCGACCATTGCATGATCGTGTAGTGATCAAACGCCTTGAAGAAGAGCGTACCTCAGCGGGCGGTATCGTAATTCCAGATACGGCGACTGAAAAGCCTGTTCGTGGTGAAGTGATTTCAATTGGTCCAGGTAAGATGCTGGATAATGGCCAGTTAATTCCTTTGGCCGTACAACAGGGTGATAAGGTTTTATTTGGTAAATATTCAGGCACTGAGGTTAAAGTCAGTGGTTCTGAATATGTCGTGATGCGTGAAGACGACATCATGGGCGTTATTGAAGGTTAAAGGAAACAACATAAGAGGTAATATCATGGCCGCTAAAGATTTTAAAATCGGACCAGATGCTCTACACGCGATGTATGCTGGAGTAGAGAAATTAGAACTAGCCGTTGGCTGTACGCTTGGCCCTAAGGGTCTTAACGTAGTAATCGATAGTGCTTACGGTGCGCCGAAGATCACTAAAGATGGTGTAACGGTTGCTAAGGAACTTGAGTTCCAAGACAAATACGAAAACATGGGTGCGCAAACCGTTAAGGAAGTGGCTTCACAAACCGCTGATGTGGCTGGTGATGGCACAACCACGGCAACGGTACTCGCGAAAGCCATTCTTAAAGAAGGTATTCGTTCAGTAGCCGCTGGCATGAACGCCATGGATCTGAAACGTGGCTTGGACAAAGCAGTTGCAGCGGTTGTCGAAGAGTTAAAGAACGTTTCGATTCCGTGTACTGAAGGTAAAGCGATTGCTCAGGTGGGCACAATCTCTGCCAACTCTGATGAAGAAATTGGTCAACTTATTGCTGATGCGATGGAAAAGGTTGGTAAAGAAGGCGTGATCACAGTTGAAGATGGTTCTGGATTTGAGAATGAGCTATCTGTGGTTGAAGGTATGCAGTTTGATCGCGGCTACTTATCACCTTACTTTATCAACAACCAGCAAAGCATGAGTGCTGAACTGGAATCTCCATTTATTTTATTAGTGGACAAAAAGATATCCAATATCCGCGATATGTTGCCGATCTTAGAAGGCGTTGCTAAAGCTGGCAAGCCACTATTGATTATTGCTGAAGACGTTGAAGGCGAAGCCCTAGCAACTTTGGTGGTGAATAATATCCGCGGTATCGTTAAAGTCTGTGCGGTTAAAGCGCCAGGTTTTGGTGATCGTCGCAAAGCGATGCTAGAAGATATTGCGATTTTAACTGGTGCCAAAGTCATTTCTGAAGAAGTTGGTTTGAGCCTTGAAAGCGCAAGCCTAGACGATTTAGGTTCAGCCAAGCGTGTTGTGATCACTAAAGAAGACACTACTCTTATCGATGGTGCGGGTAGTGCGGGTGACATCCAAAATCGTATCGAACAGATTCGTCGCGAAGTGGATGCTAGTTCTTCTGACTATGATCGTGAGAAGCTGCAAGAGCGTTTAGCTAAATTAGCTGGCGGTGTAGCTGTGATCAAAGTTGGGGCAGCGACTGAAGTTGAGATGAAAGAGAAAAAGGCTCGAGTTGAAGATGCTTTGCATGCGACCCGTGCTGCGGTTGAAGAAGGCGTTGTCCCTGGTGGCGGCGTGGCTCTGATTCGTGCTCTGAAAGCGATCGATAAGGTTGAAGTGGCTAATGATGATCAACAGATGGGTGTTGAAATTGCTCGTCGAGCGATGTCTGCGCCAATGCGTAAGATCGTTAGCAATGCTGGTGAAGAAGCAGCTGTGATCGTGGCTGAGGTGATGGCGAGCAAAGATGACCATTATGGCTACAATGCGTCGACCGGCACCTATGGCAATATGATCGAGATGGGTATCTTGGATCCAACCAAGGTGACTCGCAGTGCCTTACAGAACGCAGCGTCTGTAGCTGGCTTGATGATTACTACTGAGTGCATGATTACTGATTTACCAAAGTCTGAAGAGGCTGGTGAAGCTGGTGGTGCTGCAGCCGGTGGTATGGGCGGCATGGGCGGAATGCCTGGCATGGGAGGTATGGGCGGCATGATGTAATGCAGTCCTAGCCAACTTTTGGCCCAAAATGAAAACCCGCCAATAGGCGGGTTTTTTTTGAGCATTTTTGCTCTTTTCAGGGGTTTCTTCTGAGTCGTTAATGCTGGTTGATTCGTTCTTTCAGACTAACCCTGCTGTAAGCTGCTGTCAATCAAAAAATTTCGGTAATTAAATTTATATATTTAGCTAAAAATAAGTGAAAATTAGCCAAAACCCCGGAAGCTTTTTTTAAATTATTTTTTTTGCATCATAAATAAAATGGCGGCTTTATATTCTTTATTGCTACATTTCGGACACATTCCACCCGGTGGCATTGCGCCTTTACCTTTTTTAATTGTTTGAATAAAAACATTGTAAGCTGCGGCATCTAATTTTTTGGCGCTTAATTTTGAATTTTTACTAGCAGCGGTTTGTTTGGCTAACGTAAAACGCGCTTGCCAGGCCTTAACATCATGCGCCTTCGGCGCATTAGCCACACCTGTTAAATGGCAAGCCACGCAATGGGTATTATAAATCTTTGTACCAAGCGTGGCGGTATCTGCCAACGAATCCACGCTAATAGTCAAACCAAGTAACACCAATAAACTGACAAAAAAACTGGTTTTCATAAATATCATCCTTATCTTTGATGGGTTCGAACATGCCTGTATCTTACCTTAAAACACTAACAAAATTAGTTTTGGTTTGCTACACTGTGGAGCAGAAATTATCGATCAATATAGGGTGCGCCATGTTAGCCAGTCAACTTTTGCTTGCCACATTAAAAGAAACGCCTGCCGATGCCAAGCTTATCAGCCATCAGTTGATGTTGCGCGCAGGCATGATCCGGCAGATTGCCAGCGGAGTTTATGTCTGGTTGCCGTTGGGTTTTCGCGTTTTGAAAAAAGTTGAGCAAGTGGTACGTGAAGAAATGGACCGGATTGGTGCCCAGGAAATTTTAATGCCGGCAGTGCAGCCGGCTGAATTATGGCAAGAAAGTGGACGCTGGGAACAATACGGCCCGGAGTTATTGCGCATTAG
>JAHZKQ010000186.1 GCA_022600315.1 Gammaproteobacteria bacterium | reverse complement strand
GTGCAACTTCAAATTTTTGGGGGTTTAAAGAGTGAGTGCGTAAAATCTATCCGGAAGAACTCTGTTAAATCGCTAGTTATATATTTTGGTTTAAATAAATTAGTTGGGGGGGGGAAGTGGTTTTTCTTCACCTCCCCAGGTTGGCTCAGTGCGTCAGGAAAGTAATCGGGGGGAAAATGCTTTCCCCCCGTGCCCCCCAGCTGAGTTAGCCTGCGTGTGCAGGCTAGTTGATATAGCTAGTGGGCTTTGTTCCAATTTTTGCCTGTACCAATATCCACTAGTAAAGGTACCGACAGTTTAATTGCAGTTTGCATATGCTCACGTACCCCATCGATTAATTGCTCCAAGCAATCTTCCTTAACCTCAAAGACTAATTCATCGTGGACTTGCATAATCATGCTGGCATTGATTTTAGTTTCTTTTAGCCAAGCAGCAAGATTAATCATAGCAACTTTAATAATTTCTGCAGCGCTACCTTGCAGTGGCGCATTAATTGCGGCGCGCTCGGCAGCACTACGGCGCTGAAAATTTTTGGAATTAATCTCCGGAATGGTTAAGCGTCGGCCCATTAATGTTGCCACATAACCTTGCTTAGCGGCTTGCTCACGCGCCTGCTCCATATACGTTTTCACCCCAGGGTAACGGCTAAAATAAACATCGATATGCTGCTGAGCTTCCGTCCTGGAAATTCCTAATTGTTTTGCTACACCAAAACTCGACATACCATACATTAAACCAAAATTAATCGCTTTGGCGCGCCGACGTTGTTCAGGCGTTACTTGCTCAATAGCTTTTATATTAAAAACTTCTTGTGCGGTTGAGCTATGCACATCTAAGCCTTGCTCAAAGGCTTTGACTAAACCCGGATCTTTGGATAAATGCGCCATAATCCGTAATTCAATTTGCGAATAATCTGCCGCTACAATTTTACATCCCGGCGGCGCAATAAACGCTTGACGAATCTTACGGCCTTCTTCAGAACGCACTGGAATATTCTGTAAGTTTGGATCGTTCGAAGATAAACGACCGGTTGCCGTTACCGCTTGGTTATAATGGGTATGGATGCGTTGAGTCTTTGGGTTAATCTGCAAAGGTAAATTATCGGTGTAAGTAGATTTTAATTTACTTAAGCTACGATATTCTAAAATAAGTTTTGGCAATGGATAATCTAATGCTAAATCTTGCAGAACATTTTCAGCCGTTGACGGTTGACCTTTGGGAGTTTTTTTAATGACGGGGATTTTTAACTCCGTATAAAGAATCTCTTGTAACTGCTTAGGCGAACCTAAATTAAATTCTTTGCCCGCCAACTTATAAGCTTTTTGCTCTAAAGTATCAATACGTTTTGCTAAAGATTCACTTTGCTTAGCCAACATTTTAGTATCAAGCAGCACTCCATGATATTCCATATCTGCCAAAATTGGCATCAACGGCATTTCCACTTCACTGAAAATTTTATCTGCCCATTGTTCAGACTTAATTTGCTGATGCAAACATTGGTGCAATTGCCAAGTAATATCTGCATCTTCAGCGGCATAAGGCATCGCTTGATCTAAATGAATTTGATCGAAAGTTAATTGCTTCACACCTTTGCCGGCAACATCTTCAAAACTAACCATATCATAGTCAAGATATTCTTTCGCTAAATTAGCCAAGTTATGGCGCCGACCACCGCTATTTAACACATAGGATTCAAGCAAAGTATCTTGTAAATTTGCCGTTACCTCAATGCCCTCATGCCGTAATATTTTTAAATCATACTTTAGGTTTTGACCAATAATGGTTTTATTTTTATCTTGCAATAAAGGTTTAAGCGCGGCCAATACCCAGTTTTTTTCTAGCTGCCTGGGCGCTGATTCGTAGTCATGCATTAATGGCACATATGCAGCGCTACCCGCTTCAGCGCAAAACGAAAGCCCTACAATCTCTGCTTGCATGGCATTAATATTAGTGGTCTCAGTATCAAAAGCAAAAGTTTTTGCTGTTTTTAATTTTTTAAGCCAAGTATTAAAATCGGCTTTGGTGAGGATTGATTGATAATCGGCTTTGATTTTTGCAGCTGGCGCAGCAATATCACTTGCTGTGCTTAGCTCTACTAACCATTTTTTAAATTCAAATTCGGTGAATAATTTTTGCAAAGTTTGCTCATCGGGCGCTGTTGGCACTAAATTTTCTGGTTCAGCTTCCAAGGCTACATCGGTTTTAATCGTCACTAAGGTTCGGGTTAATTCAATTTTAGGAATAAATTCCCGCAAGTATTCACCCACCTTGCCTTTAATATCATCGGCATGTTTTACTAACTCATCTAAATTTTTATAATTTGCCAACCATTTCGCTGCCGTTTTTGGCCCAACCTTAGGTACGCCAGGAATATTATCGACGTTATCACCAATTAAAGTGAGATAATCGATAATTTGATTAGGCGCGACACCAAATTTGGTTTTAACACCATCAACATCAAGGTGTTTTTCCGTCATGGTGTTAATCAAGGTAATTTTTTTATTCACCAACTGCGCTAAATCTTTATCGCCGGTTGAAATTAAAGTTTGCATTCCTGCGGTTTCAGCTTGCAAGGCTAACGTCCCGATAACATCATCGGCTTCAACACCGTCCTTCACAATAATCGGCAAACCCAAAGCTTTAATGGCACTATGCAGGGGTTTTATTTGTTGCTGTAATTCATCAGGCATAGCCGAGCGATTGGCCTTGTAATCTGGATACATGTCTTTGCGAAAAGTTTTGCCCTTGGCATCGAACACCACCGCAATATGCTCTGGTGTATACTGCTTGACTAATTTTTTCAGCATGCTTAACACACCGTAGATCGCACCGGTTGGCTGCCCCTTACTGTTCGTCAAAGCTGGCAAGGCATAATAGGCACGAAACAGGTAAGAAGAGCCATCGACGAGAATAAAAGGCGGTGTTGATTTTGACATAGCACATTCCAAGATCAAAAGTTAATCCACATTCGGCGTAAAACGTGATAAAGTCTACCATCCTTGTGTGCCATTGAGAAACGCAAGGCTGTTGTTTTTAAGCTCAACCAAAAGTTAATTACATGACCACTGTACGTCGCTCTATTTCTACCCTCTCCTTATTATTTGCCTCGGTGAGCGCGATCTTAGGCTCAGGGTGGCTATTCGCCGCCTACTATACCTCTCGCCTGGCAGGGCCGGCATCCATTCTTGCTTGGTTTATCGGTGGTCTATTGTTGGTCGTGATTGCATTTGGCTTTGCAGAACTGTCTTCCATGCTGCCTATCACCGGCTCAAGCACACGGATCCCACAATACACCCATGGCACCATTGTAAGCTTTATTTTTTCTTGGATGATTTGGTTATCTTACATGACCATGGTGCCAACTGAAGTCCAAGCCGTAATGCAATACTTAAGTTATTTCTATGCCAACTTAACCCATAAAACCGGTGGGCTCACCACTGATGGTTATTTGGTAGCAACCGGGTTTATGTTTATATTAAGTGTGATTAATATCTATTCGGTG
>JAHZKQ010000185.1 GCA_022600315.1 Gammaproteobacteria bacterium | reverse complement strand
TTACTGTAACTTTCAACCATAGATCTTAATGCTACAGCGTTGTTCTCTTGAGCAGCAAAATCAAACAGGTTGGAACCTAACTTGACTTTGAGTAGCGTTCCACCAATTCTGAGTAGAATGCTACCAATTTTAAAACAGTATGTTATACCTGAAGATTTTTCAAATTTGCTAAAAGCAAGAGAAAGGATTGTCTCTGGATCATTAAGTTCTTCGTAGCCACCATTATCTATTTTGATATTAACAGACCCAATTAATCGTGTAGTGAAAACTTTCTCGGCAAATTCACTGAGCAAGAAAAAAAAGCAAGCATTATTATCTGTACGTAGCGCAATATCACGTGGTGCTTGAAATTGAGCGTCGGGCCGGTTATCTAAGATTGATAGCCAAAACCAATAAGCAATTTGGCCAGTGGACAGACAGTCCTTTCCAAACGAGCCTCTGAAACCAACATAGATTTTCTTGAAGCTATTAACATCGCCAGCTAAAATTGCTTTTTCAATATCATCAGATAAAAAACGTCTACGCATAACATAGCCTCTATAAATTTATTCAAAAACTTAAATCCCTTTAATAAATATCCTAATGTACATTGCATTATTTAGCTTATTGACCACACTGTCCTCTCTTATTTACTAGGTAGCTATAGGTAAAATAGGATAGAATTTGTGAGATATCTCGCACAAACTCTGTTTTTTGGCTTGAATATGCGGAAATTAACGTTATTTAATTTTCTATTAAGGTTTGTGGCTTCTTGCTGCCGATGAATTCAATAAAGCCGTAGTGCCGGAGAAAATGACGGCACCGTAGGTTTAAATTTTTTATACAGCCACTCTAGCTCGTTGAGAAAAGCTGCGTTTATAACTATCGCGTAACGCAGTGCTCGCTGCATCTTTTTCAATTTGCTGCATCTGGCAAACTAAGCGCTTAACGTAATCCGGCTTTGGATCCACCCCTAAACGCGATAATATTTCTTCGGCTAATAAAACAAAAGCATAAGACTCATCATCCATAAAGTTTTCAGGTTGTTTCATGGTTCCTTCCTCAATGTGATTAACAACAGAACTACATGGTAGCAGAACACTACCAAATTGGTATGGGTAAATTTTACGGTATGAACTACCCTGTAATGCCCGAAGCCTGTGCCGGTTCTAGCTGACGCACCCAGTCTTGAGCCTCTTGAGAGCTTGGATCGAGCTGCACCGCACGTTTAAATTGTGCCAAAGCTTCATCGACTCGACCTAAGCTATGCAGGCAAAGCGCCCGGTTATAATAGTTACCATATTGCTCACCAAAATAACCTTCCGAACGGTCATAGTATTCAATCGCAGTTTCACAGTCATTTAAAGCATGCAGTAAAATAGCCAAATCAAAATAAACATCATAACATCTTGGTATATGGTAAAAATGTTCAGCAATCTTAGGTAAAATTCTTTTTAAGTAGGCGACACTGGCTGAATGACTGGATTCAATCATACCATAGATTTTCTGGTGCAGTTTTTGAAAAATATGTGGATCAAAGCGGGTTAAAGCTAAATGCGAAACCAAAGTTTTCAAGTTGCAAGTGCTTACGTTTTCACTGATATTACGATGCAAACTAAAATAATCAGCTGGGCTAAAATTTAAAATATGCTCTTCAACTGCAGCGTTTAATTCTGGTAGATCTGATAGCTCAAAACCGCTGGTAAATACGCCGCTATCAATTCCTTCATGAGTTTGCTGCAACAACGCATCGCCACCACATTGTTTAAAGTAGCGACCAATGGCGTCAAAGTTCACCATGATTGAAAAGCTGCCATGAAAAGCAATGCTGGGTGGATTAAGATTTGCTAAATCGCTGGGTTGACTACAGCCTTTATCCGAGGAAATTAAAAATAATTTATCGTTAGCTAATTTTTTAAGTAAGCGAATCGCCCGCAGACCACCGACAGGAAAGGTAATATGAGTTTGATTTAATAGGTCACGATACTGGGCCAATACAGCATTAAAGTTTTCATCCCCATAGTAATTATTTTTAGCTTTTTGCTCTTTATAGGTTAATTGTACTTCTTTCCAATCCAGTGCCTTACCATCTTTTAAGTTGCTTTTATTGGTCTGCAAAGTCACTAAGGTTTCAAATAAATGTCGATTCTCAACTAGAAACACATCGTGCGAAATCGTGTCAAAAATATAATTGGCAAATACTGTTAATGGATTGTGCAAGGTCTCTGAATTCAACTCAATGCCTTTATGTTGCAAAGCGATGGATTGCTCGATCTCCATATTATAGAGGGCATAATCAAGCACGCCCTTTTTAACATAAGACTGCAAACGATCTTGCTGATTCCAAAAATCGATATTGCTTTGGGTGAAATCAGACATGACATAACAGAATTTAATATCGTCAGCCTGATAAACTTCTGCCAACTCGCAAAGCCGCTTGATAACATAATAGCTAAAACGTCCAGAACCGGTGCCAAGCTCCAGTATATAAAAAGTATGCTGCAAAGCCTCGGGGTGCTTTTTCACCCAAGCGCGCATCATCGCAAACGTCATCTCAGCATAGCTAGCAGCAATAAAGGGGTTACTGGTTACATAGAATGGTACTTGTCCAACCCAAGCATCAATGCCCTTATCATCAAAATACTCACGCTGCATGGTCCATAGAGCACACTTGGAATACGGTTGATTCTTCTCAATAATGACAGTTTGTTCAGACATAGCAACACCTCAGATTTCTTTCAATAGAGACCCCCAAAATACTCCTATAGGATATCCTATAAATATTAAGGGAATCTTAAGGACCCAACATATTCGGTCTAATAAACCTGAATATTTGGTGATCACCAGCCCATTAGCAGGATAATTTCCAAAATTAGCCTTTATATGTACATTATGTACGCCTACTGAGTCAGAAGCGTTCCAATGCGATGCCAGCGAATTTTATGCAAAAGATCGGCATGCGAATCCCAGCTCATCCAGATTAACAAGGCCCGGCCAATCAAATTCTGTTCAGGCACAAAACCCCAGTAACGACTATCATCACTTTCATTACGATTATCACCCATCATAAAATATTTACCCTTAGGCACAACTAAATTATAAAAATTAATGACTTTAGCATCTGGGCGTCTGAGTAAGTTATGTTTCACACCGCCAATAGTTTCTTGATATTCTTGGTAAGTAATCAACTGGCCAGCATCATTTAACTGCGACACAGTTTTAATAAACTTCTCTGGAAGTTTTTTGCCGTTAATATAAAGCACATTATTGATATAAGAAATACGATCTCCCGGCACACCAATCACACGCTTTATAAAGGTTATCGCATGATTTACCGGATAATAAAACAAGGCAATCTGACCGCGTTTAGGCTTCCCTACTGAAACAATTTTTTTACCCCACACCGGTAAATGCAGACCATATGCAAATTGGCTAACATAAATTAAATCTCCCGGCTTAACTGTGGGTTCTAGCGAACCAGACGGTACCCGATAAGGCTGTGCTACAAAACTACGTACCAACAACACCAGCAATAAAACTGGGAAAAACGATCGACAATAATCGATCAGCATTGGCTTCTTTTTTTCTTCTAGCAGGTAACCTGGATCTTTAGTGTATTTAGTAAAAATGACATCGACTAAAGCCACTATACCAGTAAATAATGTTGCTGCCGTTAAAAACACTGCAAAATCAAAAAATCGACTAATTCCCATATTTTATTCCTAAATAATTAATCACCATGGCGCGTAATGTCCCAGCCATGCCGGCGCTGCATTTGGCTGTAACTGCTGAGTATAAACCGCAACACCCAAATAATAATAAGTTTGTAATGCGCTAGGTATATTGGCACTAGGCTGAATCGGCTGATTGGTTACCACCACTGCATTAGCCCCTAATGATGCCGCCAAAACTTTAGCTTTAACACTCATGGCTTTTACTGCTGAATCAAAATTACCTGGCACATAATGTTTTTCAATGGAGATGAACCCTAATTGAATCGCATCAAACGGCATGCGAGTATAAATTCGAACCTGATCTGCCGAAGTCGCTGGTCGAACTTCTGCCGCCGGCAAGGCAATGCCACGCGCTTTATAAGGACGCTCCGGCACACTGCAGAGCAATATAATCAAAGCCAAAACGCCAATGATAAGCGCTAACATTACTCGAATAAGAAGTTTTTTGCTCAAAATTTGCCCCCAACATAATGAATTCAATCAGATTAGCGGAAAATCAACACTAATACAATTGGCTTGTATAACAATGCTTGACTCAAGGCTCTTGAGTCGGTTTAATTGGGTGCTTCGGTGGCCAGATAGCTCAGTCGGTAGAGCAAGGGACTGAAAATCCTTGTGTCGACAGTTCGATTCTGTCTCTGGCCACCACTTAATCTAAGTAAATTATCAGCAAGCCGATGCCAACTATAGTCTATAGCTTCCCCAAAAGTGGTAACTTCTTCGCCACTCGAGCGCTTGCTGCCAGCTTCGAGTTAAATCCCTATTATATTTTACTGGGCGAGCAGATTATTGATCTTCATAAAGATAGAGATCTGAAAATTAAGTACTACAAAGATTTTCTAAAGCTTGGGAACTCAAAACAAAATACACAAGCCGCTCAAATTAATAATTATGAAGGTGCAAACTATTTAATCTATAAAACGCACAATTTCTCTCAGGTAATAAAATTACAAAATCAATTGGATGCTGCCTTTGTCATTATCAGAAAACCCACCGATATCATTCGCTCACACACACAGTTTCAATATCTAAAGGTAGCCGCGCCGCCTGAAGGAAACTTATTGCAACATGCTAAGTTTGTCTATCAAGATCAATGCCGCTATATGAATCAATTTTCAACCTTACGCTCTTGCCTTGAAACTCGCCAAGACTCTTATCTTGAAGTGATTTTTAATGCCTTACATCTCAAGCTCCCGGTTTTTATAGTCGATTATGCGAATTTATTAAACGACCCAGCAGGGGTTATTAGAAATTATGCTAAAGCGATTTATTCTAAAACCTTAGCCTTAGACGAACAATTTGCTGAGCGTATTTCAAAAAATACATTTTTAACGTTACAAGAAGAAATGTATAACCATATAATCAAACAACCTCTTGAGCAGGGTGCATTTTTTTGCAAAAATACCGTCCTGGAAATCTCTAGCTGGGCTTACCAACAGGGTTTTCGCCCCATCACACGAAACAATCAAATAGCAAAATGTCTACGCAGCTTGCCAGCTTGCAAAGCAGCCGACGCTATTTATGACTGCATAAAAGCCGAGATTCCTAGCACGGGCTTATTTCTAAATAGCGATGAGAGAAAACAACAATACCTAAAAATATTTGCTGATAGAATAAGTGCTGCAATGATATTTGAATCTAAAGAGCCAGCCTGAACTAGAGACTGCCTTAGCAAGGCTTGAGGCACTATCTAAACAATAACACCGCCATTGTCGAAATTGATTCAAAATCCCACTGGTCCGATGGGAAATCGCAAAGCCAATAAGCGATTAAAACGGTTCTTGTAGCATAATTGTCTGTGAACGTTCAGGGCCGGTAGAAATAATTGTGATCGGCAAGCCACACAATTCCTCTAGGCGTTTAATATAATTTATTGCTGCTTTTGGCATGTTTTTAATGTCGGTAACACCAAAAGTTTCTGTTTGCCAGCCCGGTAGGGTTTCATAAACCGGCTCGCAATTTGCTAATGCATTGCTATCAAAAGGTGCAGATTTTAATTCTTTATTTTGGTAACGATAGGCGGTACAAATTTTAATTTCTTTTAAGTTATCCATCACATCAAGCTTAGTTAATACCAATGAAGATAAACTATTGGCTTGGATTGCGCGTTTTAATAACACCACATCAAACCAACCACAACGCCGTGCCCTGCCCGTAACCGAACCGAATTCTTTACCGCGTTCGGCCATTTCAACGCCGATGGCGTCATCTAATTCCGTGGGGAACGGTCCAGCACCCACTCGCGTTAAATAGGCTTTCGTCACCCCTAAAACCGCATCTAAATAGTTTGGCCCAAAGCCTGCACCAGTAGCTACTGCCCCTGCCGTGGTATTAGATGAAGTGACATAAGGATAGGTGCCTAAATCATTATCGAGCAATGAGCCTTGCGCACCTTCAAACAAAATATTTAAATTTTGCTGCTGATAGCTTTCAAGTTCAAGCATCACATCCGTCATTAATGGCAACAAATCTTCACGCATCACTTCAAGTTCTGCCAAAACTTTTTCATAAGCTAGCGGTTTGACTTTATAGTAATGCTCTAATTGAAAATTATGATAGTCCGCCAAATGTTTTAATTTTTCTTGGTAAATTTCAGGATGCAATAAATCAATTAAACGTAAACCGCGACGTGCAACTTTATCTTCATAGGCAGGCCCAATCCCGCGCCCAGTAGTACCGATGGCTTGCTTGCCACGCGCGACCTCACGGGCTTGGTCCAGCGCCACATGGTAAGGTAATAGCAACGTGCAAGCCGAACTGATCCGTAAGCGCTTTTCAACTGGCACACCTTGGGTTTTTAATTCTTTCACTTCTTCGAATAAAGCTTGTGGGGAAAGCACAACGCCATTACCAATCAAACAACACACATTGTCTCGCAAAATACCCGAAGGAATTAGGCGTAAAATGGTTTTTTTACCATCAATAATTAAGGTATGCCCTGCATTATGCCCACCTTGATAACGCACCACTGCAGCAACCCTATCCGTCAACATATCAACGATCTTGCCCTTGCCTTCATCACCCCATTGGGTGCCTAAAATAACAATATTTTTGCTCATGTTAATAGCCCTAAGTGCAACAGCACAATAATACTGGTGCCAAATACTAAGCTGACAACGCCCAACACTCGCAATTTATGATCAGGCAAAGAAGATAAATGCGCCAACCAACGGCGCCAAATGCGAGGCATCGCAAATGGAAATAAACCTTCTACCACAAATACAATACCAATTGCACTTAGCAATACTTGCCAGTCAAATGTCATGATAAATATCCTAAAAGTTGCTATTACTCGAAGTTAATGTATCTTCGGCGTTTCATCAAAATACTTAAAAAATGGTGAGTTAAGTTTTAACACCATTACGCTGTCTTTATTAGAAAAAACTTTTTGGTACGCTTCTAAGCTTCGATAAAATGAATAAAATCCCGGGTTTTTCGAATACGCCGCCGTATAAATCCCTGCCGCTTCACCATCACCTTTGGCGCGAATTTTTTGCGCCTGAGTTTTAGCTTTAGCAATCATTACCGCCACTTGCCGATCCACCGTAGCTTTAATCGATTCCGATTTCGCCTGACCTTCAGCACGAAATCTTGTTGCCACCTGTTCACGCTGAGTGCGCATACGCTGAAATACTGAATCGCGTACCTGACTCGGTAAATCAATGCCGACGATACGCACATCCACCACCTTGACCCCAAGCTCTTCCGCACTTTTATTGGTTTTTTGCTGCAAGGCCGTCATGATATTTAAGCGTTCACCAGACACCACGTCTTTAATATTATGCTGTCCAAATGCAGCTCGCAGTGCATCGTTAGTTTTTTGTTGCAACAACTGTTCGGTCTGCGCAGAAAACCCACGAGTACGTTTAAAGTAAAGCGCCAAATTATCAATCCGCCATTTAGCGTAATAATCGACTAATACATATTTTTGTTCTTTAGTTAAAATCCGCGAAGAGTCAACATTTAGGGTGCGCAAGCGCACATCAAAATAACGCACATTAGTCACAAACGGCATCTTAAAATGTATCCCCGGCTGAATGACTTTAACCTCACCCGTCTTAGGATTTTTAACCAATTCGCCTAACCGTAGCAATAACGCTCGTTCACCTTCAGTCACCGTATAAAAACTGCTAAGCAACAAAATAAAAATAATAAAACCCAAAATTGAAAAAAGTAAACCCCGTGCTTTCATTTAATTAGCCTCCATCATAACTGGGTCGAGTAACGGGCTGATAAGAATCACCCGCCGGTTCTGTAGCAGGTAGTTTTACCGCTGCAGGCTGTGCTTCAATTTTTGCTAAATCGGTTGGCGTTGTTTGCAAGTGCTGATTAAGTAATTGCTGCAATGGTAAATAAAGAATATTGTTATTGCCATTACCCACCACAATATTATGTGTGTGCAACAATACATTGCTTACCGCATCTAAATATAGCCGTTCACGTGTCACGCGCGGGGCTTTTTCAAACGGTTTTAGTAACGCTAAATAACGCGCTACTAAACCTTGCGCCTGCAAGTTAACTTCTTGCTCATAGGCCGTGGCTTTTTGCACTAAACGCGCTACCTGACCACTAGCAATTGACATCACTTTTTGCTGATAAGCAGTCGCTTTATTGATATAACTTTGCTTATCTTCTCGAGCCTTAATTGCATCATCAAATGCTGCCGTCACTGCTTCAGGCGGTTTAACTGGCTGTAATGTCACATCCACTACTTGCATGCCAGCTTGGTAAACTGCCAAAATTTCTTTAAGTTGTTGCTCAACTTGATCACGCAAAGCATCACGCCCGGTGGTTAATACCGCATCCAAAGTCATTTGCCCCACAACTTGGCGTAGCGCACTAGACGTTGCTTGCTGTAGAGTTTTTGCTGGATCAACCACACTGAATAAATATTTTTGCAAATCCATAACGCGATACTGTACCGCCAGATCTACCGAGACAATATTTTCATCTTGAGTCAGCATTTCAGCGTGAATCGAAAAATTTCGCACTTGTTGCACGTCGAAGGTATATTTTGAATCCATAAAGCGCGGGATCCAATGTGGTCCCGGTCCCACAGTCGTTAAATAGCGCCCAAAGCGCAACACAACCGATCGTTCTGCTGGTGAAACAATAAAAATACCGGACAATATCCATAACACCACAATCAAAGCTAGAGCAAAACCAACAAAGCGCGCAATATGGCCATTACCACCCTCACCACCGGATTTAGAACCTGAGCTCCCAAATACTTTCTTAACCGCATCCATCAAATCTGGTGGGCCCTGCTCGCCGCCATCGCGCTGCATAATCCACCAGCGCTTTTTATTTAGCCAATTCGCCGCCATTTCAGCTGCTCCTTCCCTTAATCAAAATAACCAAACCATTCTACGGCTCCAACTCGCAAGACGCAACAAGGGATTGCGTGAATATGTAAGCTTTAAGTTAGTCTAAATATTATTCAGATGTGATAGCGTATTTATTTAGCTCCGGCGCAATGCTTGGACAGTATTTGTTCCGCATTTTAAGGCAAGGCTGCTCTATGGTCATGTAGAGTGTATAAGCAGTAAATAATAATACTGATGCGGTAATCAGTACCCCTTCGAAGCTAAAAGGATCCATATTTAATTTTTTATAATAGATATATTTCAATAAAATTAACATTGGCAAATGCGTCAAATAAAGCGCATAAGATAACCTTGCAATGGTTGCTGTTGCTGGTATTCGCACCCGATACAAAAAAGAAGTTGGACTTAACGCCGCTATCACAAGACAAGCAAACCCTAGGGCTTGAAGCGGGTAACCTATAATAGTT
>JAHZKQ010000184.1 GCA_022600315.1 Gammaproteobacteria bacterium | reverse complement strand
GATCTGCTTCTGGCAGTTTGATCTTGAGTGAGGTCACAGTCTTATTTAAATGCTCGAATGCCTTAATTGATTGGTCATCTCGTAATGTGTTTGTATAGTTAGTAACCCAGTATCCCATGCGAATTAAAGATTCAGGGGTATGATTCAAGACTGTGTCCGCAGCGCTATCTGCAGCTGCTCTACCCATCGCATTACTAACGCTTTCACCTACCATAGTTTATACACCTTATGTTTATAGTGATTACAGTAGCGCTAGTTTAAATGAGGTGATTAGAAAAAAACTCCGTATTAACTACGGGGTTTTATAGGAAGTCGGCCCATTTTGAATGGTTTTTATATAAGTTCTCAAGGATTTTATTTTTAGGGATGATTTCTAGCATACCGGTTTCAATTGCTTTGTTAATCAGTTCAAAACGTGTTGAAACATCCAATTTTGATTTGATTTGCTCTAGGTAACATTCAACGGTTCTATGGGAGATTGATAAAAAGCGAGCAATCTCTTTAGTTGTTTTACCGCGAATTAATAAGAACAAACATTCTGATTCTCGCTTAGTGAGCTTTAGGTGATTAGGGTAATGAGAAATCTCATACGCTTTAGGCGACGTATCGGTGCCCGCAGTGTTTTTTTTATCAACTAAGGCGACATTGAATAGTGATTTCACTAAATTGTTTTGAGGTGACAAAACCATAGCTTGGCCAAGTACCCCCAAAATTTTACCTTTATTATTTAGGAAAGGTTGTTTTATCGCTTTGACGGTTAATACATCCTTTTTGTTAACTGGCATAAGCTCTAATGCTGTTACTGTCGTTCTTTTTTCAATAGATGCTTGATCGCGCCGACGGTATAAGTCGGCATAATGAGCCCATGGAAAGTCGTAATCTGTTTGGCCAATGATATTTTCTTTTTTTGCTTTCACTTGGTCTTGAAAAGCAGCATTACATGCTACAAAGTTAAGAGAGGTATCTTTAATGAAAACTAAACCGGGTAAGTTGCTCATTAAGCAATCGGTCTTTTCAAGCAAGGTATTTAATTCATTTTCTGCTTTCATATCGTTATTGATACCATAGTATTTTACCGCCTTAATATGCGGCTTTATATTTTACATTAAGATTTATTTTTATTCAAGTGAGCGTCAATATAAGACTTTAGGAGACATAGTATGGAGTCTTGACCCTGAGTCTGTTTAAAGCGCTTGGAATAGTCATTAACTCCTTTTTAATATCACTTAAACCCGCTCAAGTATTTACTGGAAATCATTGCATTGATCCTTCTCAATATGCTGTAGATACAAATGTATCTCTTGTGAAAGATATTTTTCTGACTGGGGCTGATTATGATCTTTTAAAAACCGTATTTTGAATACTAGCAGTTCATCAACGGATTTAACGGAGTGCCGTCGCTCTCTACGTCTAGTTCTACTGCGTTAGGGTTATTTCCAGGTACAGTCGGTGGGTTATAAAACCATAAATAGCGACATGATGAGCGCACAGTCGGATCAAACTCCCTTAACTCATCTAAAAAATCTTTTAATAGTTTACCCATTATTGCTGTGCTGCATGACATTACGCCAGAGATTATGCTAAGGCTGATGACTTTATTTGGCGTGTCTGCCTGGCATGCACTCGCAATAAAAAAACTGCTGACGGCACCCATCGCTGCAAATGCTAGTATTATTGTGAGCCCATTGATTCTGGCCTCCTTTAATTCATGATGATGCGCTTGCAACATGAGGGAAAGGTGGTCTTTTACCGCTTTATTTTCTGTTAAGTTTTTTACATGTTTAGGTGATATCGTGCTTGAGGAAGAGCTCAAAAAACACTCAAACTTTTTTTGTTTTATACTTACAATAGCTATGAAAATTTGTATGTTGCGCGATGTGAATCAGATGGATTAGTTAAAATAGGAGCATCTGGGAAGCGTTTTTTATGTGCAAATTCATAAAGTGCTTCTTCTGATTGAAACGTATGAAACTCAAGCAATTTACAAATATACTTTAGTTCATCGTTTAAAGCGTCATATTGTGCTTTAAGTGCATTTTGTGTTTCTGTTGTTCGCTCTTTTTGTTTAGGCATTTTGAATGCTTCAAGGCGCGTGAATGAAGGCAAGTCTATTAAAAGTATCGAATGAAATCAACCACATTAAGTAGCGATGTTCGGGGTCAGGGCTGACCCATATCATTACCCACAAATCTAACACATTGCATATCTTGGGGTTTCAATTTCATCCTCGTTCTCTGCCAAATCTGCAGGCGTATGATCTGTGTGCTTTGCCAAATCACACGAACCTTGCATGAGGCCTTTTGAAAATCTTATAGCATCTTCTAAGTTTTTAGGCATGAAAGAAGAATACACTCTTCTGGTGAGTCTTTTTGATATGACTTAATCTCACCATAAAGCGCGATGGATATTTCTGAATCAATTTGAATTGGAATGGGATGAAATGAATAAAGTAGCTTAACTGAGAGTGTGCATTTCCTTGATCAGGTTAGGTTCTACAAATGCACGAAAGTGCTTAATTAACACACGAACTAATAGGACGAATTAATAGGAATTTACAGCACCTATTGGACTTGACCAAAGTGTTGCCAGATCAGAGTCATCAGGCCCTGACTCCGAGCGCTAGTCTTCCCTAAAAAGTCAAATATTTAACTGGGTTGATAGCCTGGCGGTGCGTACTTATCTTTTTCTTCACCAGCAGCCTGTGATTTGGGTGGTTTTAGTTTGAGCTCAGGAACGCTATTTGTTATTTCGCGTAGCTGCCTTAAGTTATGGCTGACATGCTCAAAGGGTGAGTGGTAGTATAAATTACTTTGTATCAGTGTATTATTTGCTGAAATATCAGTTTGTAGGCGGTTGCCATGTGCACGGTTCAAGTCAATCGCATATTTAATTAAGCCAAGGTAGGCTGCTTGTTGATTAGCACTTTCTTGGATTAACTCTCTTTGTGAGGCTAAGGCATATTCAAATTGTTTGGGTGAGTAGCAACGGACTAAGTCGAGTTTGTGTGCGAAGTTTAAAATTCTATGATTAAAAAAACGTATTTTTTCATCGGCTTTTGTTTCATTTGGCAGGACCGCATCTTTTCTTGCTTTGAGTGTTGTTTCATAGTCTGGGTGGCCAAGCCAACGAGCAATGTGTAGCATGCTTTTTTGTTCCTGTTTGTTTTTTGAATCATGTGGATATATTTCAACAAAGCGAGCCATATTTTTTTGACTGTTTGCTTTAAACGCTTCATATTCGGTGATATTTTCTATTGCAGACACTTCGTTTTCTCGGCCAGTCACACTAAAAGCCGCCGTGACAAGTAGCCATGCGTGTGTTGAAAAAGACATTTTTTGGCAAAACGCACGAAACTCAGGATCTTTTGCATGATAAGCAAAATACTGACGGAGCATATCGAGATATTTCATCACACGATAAGTATGTGGGAGGCCATGGTTTGGGCGGTAAACTAGTATATTGTTTATTGTGATTTGCTGTGTTTGGGCTTTGCTATACGGTTTGCTCAAGTAGTGCTCATACGCAAAAGCAAGCGCTGATAAAGACCAGTAATTACCAAAGGGAAGGATATCTGGACTATTGATTTCTCTTACAATTAAGTCACCATCTGGGTTTTTAACATATTGAAGAGTGAGGCCATGCGGGAGTAATACTTCTGCTTCAACTGGGTTTGCGATGGGACGTGTGTTGTGACTAGTTTCAAATTTACTCCACTGCGTTTTATCGTTTTTTCTAAAAAAAGATAGTCCTTTTGTTGAAGCACTAATACTTGTAATTGCAGCGCTGTGTACAGGATTCGCAAGGCGTTGTTTTTCTACTGCAAGGTGCCCACCTGTCTCGTCGGAGTCAAAGAGTTCTCCCCTTGTAAGCAAAGTATAGCTAGGAAATAGGAGATATAACTCATTAAATAAATTTTCAATGACTTGATATTCTTCATCAGAGATTAGGCCATGTTGTTTCATCTCTAAAATAGATTGCTTATATTCTACTTCAGTCATTTTTAACAGTTTATCTTGGCCTCCCAGTCTGCTGACAAGATTTTCCAAAATATTTCTTTCTTCTAAGTGAAGTAAACTGCGCTTAGCCGCTTCAGCAGCCCAGTTTATTAAACATGCACAAAGGAACAAACCGAGTATATTTTTATTCGAATTGGTTGGCGGTAAACCACGAAAGATACGATTCAAATCTTCATAATGTTCTAGATTAGCAAGGTAGTATGTAAGGGCATCTTTTGCTTCAGTGGGTAATGCATCAAAAATACGATTTTTGGGTAAAACCTTGTTTCTTTCGGGTGCAG
>JAHZKQ010000020.1 GCA_022600315.1 Gammaproteobacteria bacterium | reverse complement strand
CCATAAACTTAACTCTGCTTTTAATAACACTTCGGCCGCACCAACCGGATCAATCTTGCTTTCAACCAAAGCTTGTAATTGTGATAACACCAATGTGCGCACTTTAAAAATATCGGCTTCACTTAAAGCAATCGCTTGTAGGGGCGCGTTATTAGCTAACTTTAAGAGCAGCTCTAAGTCCTGTTCGTGCGGTAATTTCTGCCGCAACCAAGACTGCACCGCCAAATTATTTTCAGCAGAAAAATTCATTCGCTGGCAACGACTGTGAATCGTCGCTGGTAAGCGACCAGTTTGCTCAACCAATAAAATAATTAGCACTTCGCCTGGCGGTTCTTCTAAAGTTTTTAATAAGGCATTGGCGCTGGCTTGATTTAAAGTATCCGCGGCATGAATAATTGCTACCTGATAGCCACCACGCTGTGAAGTTTGATTTAATGCTCGAGTTAATTCACGCACCTGATCGATTTTAATAGACTTGCTATTTTCCAATAATTCAAGATTAATAAAATCGGGGTGATTGCCGACTGCAAACAATTCACAATCGCGACAACTTCCACAGGGCTTCTCCCCTGCAATGCCACACAAAACCCGTTGCGCAAGGTTGCGGGCAAAATGATTTTTCCCCACACCTTTCGGACCCACCAACATTAATGCATGGGCTAGTTTATTTTGCTTCACTGCATCAATTTGTTGTTGCCATTGCGTTTGTTGCCAAGGATAAATCATTGGGTTGCCTCTAGCATAGGACGTAAGGCTTGCTCAACCTGTTGCACAACTTGCAATAAAGCTTGAGTGCCATCAATCACGCAAAAACGTTTTGGCTCGCTTGCCGCTAAATCAAGATACTGCTTGCGTATTCTTTCAAAAAAATCTCGGCCTTCACGCTCAATGCGATCTTTGCCGCCACGACTTTGTATCCGCCCCAAACCAATTTCCACTGGAACATCTAACAAAAGTGTTAAATCCGGTTTTAAATCTGCCTGCACCCATTCGGCTAATTGATCGATTCTATCGCGTGGCAATTGTCGCCCACCGCCTTGATAGGCAATACTCGCATCAGTAAAACGATCGCTAATCACCCATTGACCCTGTTTTAATGCCGGCTTAATAACTTGTTCAACATTTTGTGCGCGGCCAGCAAACATTAATAATAACTCCGTCATTGGCTGCATCGGTTCGTCATGCACAGTTAATAAGACTTGACGTATCGCTTCTGCGATTGGTGTACCACCAGGCTCGCGAGTCATAATAAAATCAATAGCCTTAGCTTCCAAGTAATCTTGTAAAAAATGACTCACTGAGCTTTTACCCGCGCCTTCTACGCCTTCAATCGTAATAAAATAAGCTTTTGCCATAATTCTTTTCCTAAAATTTTGCCTGCTGCCAATAACGCCGAAATATATTATGGCGCAAATAATATCGAAACAATTCTATCGAAACACTCTCGAATTTCTTTAATTCCTGTTGTTGCCGCTGATATTGATTAACTGCTTTTAAATGTTGCTGATAGCTTTTAGTAAAGATATGACTGCCATCACCTTTCGCTACATAATATAGATAACCCTTATCCAGAGGATGCAAACTTGCATAAATTGCCGCAGCACCTGGCATTGCAATCGGGGTTGGCGGCAAACCTTCAATTTGATAAGTATTATATGGGTTTTTTGATTTTAAATCCGCTTTAGTAATTGGGGTGCCATAAACTTTATCCAAACCGTACAATACCGTTGGATCAACCTGCAAACGCATATTCCTTTTTAGGCGCGCTAAAATTACCCCAGAAATTAGTGGCCGGTCCGCTGCAACTGAACTTTCCTTCTCAATCAATGAAGCGACAATTAATGCTTGATAAGGTGTTTTATAAAATGAATTCTCAGCGCGGTCTTGCCAAGCTTGCTTTAATCGACGCTGCATTTCTTGGTAAGATTGCTGCAGAATTTGACTCGCATTGGTCCGCCAAACAAATTGATACGTATCTGGAAAAAATAACCCTTCCGGATGCTGGCCTGCATACCCCAGTTTCTTCATCACCGCCGCATTACTTAAGCCTTTCAAATCATCATTGATATTTTTATCTTGCGCCAAGGCCTGACGCACTTGGGCAAAAGTCCAACCTTCCACAAAGGTGATTTTATGCTGAACTAATTCGCGCCCTTGCACAACATTAGCCAATAGTGCGTGCAAACTCATACCTGGTTCAAGTTGATATTCGCCATAACGTAATTTTCGCGCTCGGCCTTGCCAGCGCACAATTAAATTGACTAATTCAGGATGCTGGATTAAACGTTTTTGATATAGCGCACGGCTAAAATTATAAATATGCATGCCAGGCAAAACTTTAATTGTAGTGCTTTTATGACCCACTGGAAGCGGTTGATTAAATTCACGATGAATTAAATACACCGCGGCGACTAGGCTAATTAAACCCAGTAGCAATAACACTCCAAGCGTTTTCAATAAGCATCGCAAATTAAATCACATTTTTGCTAAGTTTATTCTAGATTTTTAAATAGTAAACTGGCGTTAGTGCCACCAAAACCAAATGAATTTGACATAGCCACATTAACTTCTCTAGAGCGCGCTTCATGCGGAATAAAATCAAGCCCCTGCCCTTCTTCCAGTGGATTATCTAAGTTAATTGTTGGCGGCACAATATTATTATTGATTGCTAAGATTGAAAATATTGCTTCGACTGCACCCGCAGCTCCCAATAAATGACCGGTCATCGACTTTGTAGAGCTCACAGCCAGTTTATCGGTATGTCCAGTAAATACGCGCTTAATTGCCAGAGCTTCGGTTTTGTCATTAGCATAAGTTGAAGTGCCATGTGCATTCATATAGTCGACATCTTCAGGTTTTAAGCCCGCGCTTTTTAAAGTATTTTCCATCGCTAAACAAGCGCCGCGACCTTCTGGGTCTGGTGCCGTCATATGATAAGCATCACCACTCATACCAAAGCCAAGAATTTCCGCGTAAATTTTTGCACCACGTTTTTTAGCATGCTCATAATCTTCTAAAATTAAAATGCCTGCACCTTCGCCTAATACAAACCCATCACGATCTTTATCAAAAGGTCGACTGGCTTTAGTAGGCTCATCGTTACGAACTGACAAAGCGCGCATCGCAGCAAATCCGGCAACACCTAAAGGTGCAGTTGCCATTTCCGCACCACCGGCCACCATCACATCAGCATCACCGCACTGAATCATGCGCATGGCACTGCCAATATTATGCGCCCCCGTAGTACATGCTGTCACAATCGAGATATTTGGCCCGCGTAAATTATTTTTCATCGAAACAAAACCAGGCGCCATATTAATAATAGCGCCTGGAATAAAAAACGGCGAAACTTTACGGACCCCTTTAGTCACTAAGGCTTCATGATTAGAACCAATCCAATTGATTCCGCCAATACCGGCACCAATTGCAGTTCCAACCCGCAAAGATAACTCATCATCAATCTCTAAGCCTGAATCTTCGATTGCCTGACGAGATGCATCTGCGGCATATTTGATAAACTCTGCAATCCGACGCTGCTCTTTTGCTGTCACGCACGAAGAACAATCAAAGTTTTTAACTGTGCCAGCAATTTTAACCGGATAATTAGTAGTATCCATGGTGTCAATTAAGCTCACACCACTTTCACCGTTTATAACCGCTGTCCACGAATCTGTAATGTTATTACCTGACGGGCAAACTATACCCATTCCTGTAACAACAACTCGGCGCAATTGCAAAGACTCTACCTCAAGTTTTTTAATAAATTATTCTGCAGCACCTTCTGATGCACGATCGCTAATGTAAGTAATAGCGTCTTGAATCGTTAAGATTTTCTCTGCGTCTTCATCTTTAATTTCAGCACCGAACTCTTCTTCCAGTGCCATCACCAATTCGACGGTATCAAGAGAGTCTGCACCAAGATCATCAACAAATGATTTTTCATTGCTCACTTCGTCTTCTTTCACACCAAGCTGCTCAATGACAATCTTTTTTACACGTTCTTCAATTGAAGCTGCCATAATAACTATTCCCCTTTAAAAATTAACACCAAAAAACCTGGATTGTTCCCATACCAGGCCCCTCTGCAATTTATTGGCCACAATATAAGCCCCGTTTAGATGGCTATTAAGTGTAGCCATTCTTGGCCAAGTTGCAAGTAATTATTAACGAATCCATTAAGTTAGGACAAGATTTTCTAT
>JAHZKQ010000183.1 GCA_022600315.1 Gammaproteobacteria bacterium | reverse complement strand
CCATCCCGAACTCAGCAGTGAAACCACTTAGCGCCGATGATAGTTTGGGATAACCCATGCGAAAGTAGGTCATCGCCAGGTTTTTATTTTGAAAAACTCTGTAGTAAATATTACTGCAGAGTTTTTTTTTGCATGGGTTATCCACGTGCTCTTAAGATAAAGCGTGCTTGTCATCCCTGGCACAAGTAATTTATTTTTCCATACCCCTGCCCAGCCATTCATGGCCGGTCGGTCGCTACTGCGCTGTCATCCCACGATTTTTTGTTTCGTCATCCCGCAACTTTTTATTTCGTATCCCGCGACTTTTTATTTCGTCATCCCGCAACTTTTTATTTCGTATCCTGAGACTTTTTATTTCGTCATCCCGCAACTTTTTATTTCGTATCCGCAACTTTTTATTCGTATCCCACAACTTTTTATTTCGTCATCCCGCGACTTGATCGCGGGATCTAGAGGTCATTGCCTCACCTCAAAAATTCTCAGGAACTGAGGGTATTTAAAAAAGCCATTAATTGTTTAAATAATTTCAGTAAATATAAGATCTAACCTTAAGAAAAAATTAAATTATTTTTCTTGATGCAGGTTAGTTTTTCTTTACAAATATAAGCTTAAATTCAATTTTCAATTAAAATGAGGAATTAAATATGTCAAGACATCAGCAACCGCCAAAACAACAACCCAGCAGAACTTATTATTTAGAGCCAAAGCAAGGGCAAGGCCTACTAGTAAAACTTAAATTTAAAGGGCTATTGCAATTTACTGAGAAGCTATTGAATCAAATGTTTCTTCCTCTTGATTTAAAAGCGTTAGGCTGGAAAATTAAATTAGAAATGAGCATGGAGCCTAGTTATGTCTTTAAACTTCACTTGCAGAATAAAGAATTTATGATTATGCCGCGTGTTAATGTTGAAGAAAAGTTAAATTCTCTCCTGCGTCATTTAAATACAGTTTTTGGTTTATTAAGGTTTGATTCTTATTATATCGTTAACATACAAACTTTGGCAGATTTCATTGCTAAAGTGATAAGACAATATAGCGTGCCCTCTTCGGTTTATTATGAAAAATATACAGAAATTTTTACTTACTATACTAATCAACCACCTCAGCCTGCAACAGTTGATGGCGTAGCTTATAAGGAGTGGAAACAGCCATTGCAAACACAGCCACAACAACCACAATATCAAGCAGCACAAGCTTATTCTGCTTCTCGACCCGTAATGCCGTTAACGGGTTATTCGCAGCCGCAGTTCCAGCAATCACAACTAGGTGAATATCAATCAGTACCAGAAGATTATTTTTCTTCGTTGATAGGTGAGCAGATTTATTTTACTTTCAAAAGACATTCAAAGTCATTGGAAGGTGGGGGTATTCCATTAGGAAAGTCTATTCTTGATTCAGGCGTTGTAAAATCTGAGCAGGTTGGTGATCAAGTTACTTTAGTTTATTTCTCTGATGTAAAGTTTGCTACTCATTTTGTCGGTGGGTTATTTAAAATGGGTTTGGGTAGTAGAACCAAAGTCGGCTATAAAAATGTGCAAGGTAAAGGTGAAACCAATCATGTTGCATTAACAGTAGCAGATCTAAATTCTTTAAAAAGTTACCTATTAGACCTTGCAAACTTAGTTCAAATTGATCCAAATTTATTTGAAAAAATTTATGACCACTGTGTTGATCAGAAAGACAAAAGTTCGCTATTTCCTACGCTATCTTTTAAAACTTCAACAGAGAAACTGGCTGAAGTAATTAAGGTGTTATATCCCCAGCAAGGTAAAAAACCTAATTCTAAAAAACAGACGGCTGTTAGACAGGCACTTGATATCGTCAACCAAAATGGAGCAGAAAAGGCAACAAATCTTGCTAAGGTTATTGATAAATGTATTGGCCTGTTTAAAACGCCAGAAATTGATTTTAAGAAGTATAATTCTTTAGATGCCGTGATTGCGTATGCAAAAAAATCCCCCGGGGAAATTCGAGATGCATTAATTAAGCTTGAAATATGTAAACAAGAAGAACTTACGAATCATTCATCAAGCCAAAATTCTTTTGCTATATTTTCCTCTGCATCTGGCAATCGAGCTTATGGGGATAACCCTTATGCTGATAATATCCCGCAAGGGCAACAAACATATAACGGCTATTAAGGCTTAAAAAATAAATCTCGGGAATAAGTTCCCGAGATTTTTATATCTAAGTGATCAAGTTATTAGTCTTCATTGTGAAATTTACAGGCCTGTGGACTTGCAGTCTTGCAAACTTTCCCATAAGCGCCGGTATGCCAAATTTTATTATGAATATTGTCAGCAACATAATATTCATCATCAGCAAAAGCCGGTAGCTGCATGCCAACGTTATCTAATTTGACATCATAGATGCAAGCCATAATTTCACCGTCATCATAGGCTTGAACTTTGACAAATTTTTCAACCTCAATATTGCCAGTAGCAAAGTTAAGTGCCCAATCGCCGGGAGCGAGGAATTGTCCACTATCTGCCTCAAAATGAAAGCTCTTAGCCGGGGGGCAATAGGTAGTGCCGGTAGCTGCTAATGCCGTTGTGGAAAGTAAGCCGCTTAATAGTGAGAATAAGATATGCTTTTTCATAATAAATATCCTTTTTGGTAAAAAATTAGGTGAATTTGGCCATAATGGCCATTCACAATATCTCATTGCGGTGAGATGCAATCAATACCGGGGTTTTGTCTTCTTGCCATGTTTTTAACTCCCCTACTAGGTGTTAGTATTAACACCTATTGTTGATTCGGGGCTGTAATAGTAAAACTAATTATCAATAGAAGAGGCCCTAATACTTGAAGAGCTCAAAATAACATGACGGTAAAGACTAAGTTTGACCAGGTTGGCACGGTTGATATGCCTGTCGCTTTGCTTAAGAAATTATATTGTCTGTCTCCAGATATTCTTGGTATCGTGAAAGATGCTAAGTTTGTGTATGTAAACCCAGCTGCTTTAAATATTTTGGGCTATTCTCGGGATGATTTTATACGATATGATTTTCGTAAGTTTGTCCATCAGGATGATTGGCAAATTACTGCTGGTGAGCTTAAAAAACTGGTTGTTGAGAAAGACTACCAAACTTTGAATTTTGAGAATCGACATATTTGTAAAGATGGCAGTATAAAATGGATAGCTTGGAGAGGTGTTCTCGGTGAGGACGGCAATATTTATGTGATTGGCAGCGATGTTACGCAGTATAAATACAAGCTAGAGCAGCAAGCAAATCTTGAGCAGACTTTAGCACTTAATAAGTCATTAGAAAAGAATCAACGTCGTTTTGATTTATCACAGCAATTGGCAAAGGTTGGTAATTGGGATTGGGACCTATTAACGAATGAGATTTATTGGTCGGATGAAGTATTCAGAATTTTTGGCGTTAAAAAAGGCAAGGTCAAATTAAGTAAAGAGTTTTTTATTCAGTGTGTGCATCCAGATGATCGTCAGCGTATTGTTCAGATGATGGATGATATGTTTTCGGGTAAAATAGAGCCACGTTATAATGAGTATTTTCGAGTTATTTGCCCAGATGGTCAGTTGAAATATGTACACGGACAAGGACAGTTAATTGCAAATGAGGCAGGAGAATTTATTTTTTTTCACGGTTGCACACAAGATATTACCGAGCAGATATCAACAGAAAAAGCTTTACGTGAAAGTGAATCACAATATCGAATTTTATCGACGGTTTCTCCGGTTGGGATCTTTCGTGCCAACCTCGAGGGAAAGTGTGTTTATGCCGATGAAAATTTATGTGAGTTAACGGGCCTTACTCCAGAAGAAAATTTAGGTGATGGTTGGGTGCGGGTAGTGCATCCAGATGATCAGGCGAAAGTATTTGAGGCATGGCAAAAAGACCAGGCGGGAATTGAACCATTTAAATTAGAGTTTCGTTATTTGCGTCCAGATGGAAGTGTAAAATGGGTGCATTCAGAGGTTGCGAAAGAATATAATGCGCAGGGAAAATTGCAATCTTATGTGGGCGCAGTAATGGATATTGATAACCGCAAAAAAAATGAAGAAAAACTTCGCCAACAACAAAATGAATTGGCGCATATATCTCGCTTAAATTTAGCAGGTGAAATGATTTCAGGTATTGCGCACGAGCTTAATCAACCGCTAACATCAATAGTACTTTATATTGGTGGTTGTTTGCGGAAGTTAAAACAAGGTGCTGCTACCGATGAGTTGGTTGAGATATTACAGCAAATATCTGACCGTGCTAATTATGCTGGCGAAATTGTGCACCGCTTAAAGAATTTTCTAAGGAGAGGTTCTTTAAATATGGAAAACTATGATATTGCCTTATTAATTAGTGAGGCGTTATCTTTAGTTGAACATAAATTATCAGCAATAGATTGCGAGTTAGTCGTTAATGTTAATGATAGTCCGGTTTTTGCTAAAGTGGATAAAATTCAAATTCAACAGGTTATTTTAAATATTATTGGTAATGCAATTGAGGCAATGGAAGAAGTTGATTTATCTGAAAAAATAATTGTAGTAAACTTAGAGAAAGAAGCAGAAGAAATAGCCATTATGGTTTGTGATAATGGACCGGGAGTGGCGCAAGAAAATTCTAGCAAAGTGTTTGATTCATTTTTCACAACTAAAAAAAATGGCATGGGCATTGGTTTATCATTGTGTCGTTCAATTATTGAAGGGCATAGAGGGGCCTTGAAAATTTGTTCGCATCATAAATATAATAGCTGTTTTTGTAT
>JAHZKQ010000182.1 GCA_022600315.1 Gammaproteobacteria bacterium | reverse complement strand
CAATACAGCGCCCTCCCCTCAACAAAGCGAGAAAATATTTCCCAGCTTCTTCGTATTAATATCCCAAGAAAAAAAGATACAAATACGGAAGTAATGTGACAGAAATTAATTTATAAATAAGAATGTAGCTTACTTGCACGTGTGCTGTACTTATATGACCGCTAGGATGCGGCAAATACAAAAATGAGATATAAAATAAAAGTGATACAAAGAACCAGACCAACATGCCACCGTCAAACTTCTTCATCACCCCGCTTGTATGTTTAGCTATACAATATAAAATAGGTACAAACAAATAAAATTGTAGCTCTACAGTTATAGTCCATAAGGAACTATTGATAACAACAACACCGAACTCTCTTAAAAAAGATGGGTTATAAAATTGAAAAATGGTTGATTGGCATAGCAACTAAATTAAGAAGCTTCCAATATTTTTTCCAGCTAACAAACCAAATCTAGCGATAATAATGATTGATACAAACAGTGATGCTCACAAGGCTGGGTAGATACGCAAAAGTCGATTACGAAAATATTGCTTAAATGTAAGGCTTTTTTCGTATCTTGCAGATATCAAAAACCCACTAATTACGAAAAAATTGGCACGCCCGGGAAAGGTTAAAAAATTACTGAAAAAATACAACGCGCCTCCAATAGATGTTTCAAATAAATGAAGGTGAGAACAAGCGTGGCCAAAAACCACTTAAAAAGCCGCCAGAAATCTTAACAAATCAAAATTATTCACCCTCATATTTCCGCCTATTGTATTAATTTATATGCATTAGCCGTACATTTAATGCATAAACATTGTTGTGAAGAGTAACTTTAACTAGGGACCTTACACCAATTTCGTTGAAATACATAGCTTAAGAATTATAAAAAATTAGAAGCACTTCAATGACATAAAATTTAAAAATCACTTGGTCTAAACAGTGTTGCGCCGACCTTAAGTGTGCTCAACACGTTAGACGTGAACTCTGCATGCTCAACCAATACGACAACAATGTCACACTCCTTTACTGCATATTCCACATTAACCAAGGTGGGATACTCCGCTAACTCCTCCGACATATTGTCCAAGACAGGTTGTTTACTTTTTTTCAAAATTATTTCTGGTAATGACGCAATATTTGGTTCAACTATACAAATCTCACCAACATTTAAATCAAGCAAAGAAGCAACGATCTGAACTGCTGGACTTTCTCGTAGGTCATCAATATTTGGTTTATATGAAAGACCTAAACATGCAATCTTAGGAGATGTGTACTTTTCAGCCAGCTTCGCAACTTTCTTTATAACATGATAGGGGCGCTCGTCATTTATTAATCGTGCTGTCCTAATTATTCTTGCTTTCTCTTTAGCTTGATTAACAATAAACCATGGGTCAACTGCAATACAGTGCCCTCCAACACCAATTCCTGGAGATAGAATATTTACACGCGGGTGTTTATTTGCCAATGCTATTAACTCACTTGCTACAACATCTTCCTCAGAACAAATATTTGCCAACTCATTAGCGAACGCAATATTTACATCTCTATATGCATTTTCTGCAAGCTTTGCTAGCTCGGCTGTTCTAGCACTAGTTAGTAAAACCTCGCCACGGATAAAGCTGCTGTAAAAAAGTGACGCTTTTTCCGCAGATTCCCTACCTATCCCCCCGATTATTCGATCATTTTCAACAAGCTCTCGAATAATTTTCCCAGGTAAAACACGTTCAGGACAATGCGCAATATAAATTTGTTCCCCTTTGTGATTGGCTATAGCTCCTACATCCCTTTTCGGCACATTCAGATCAGGCCTAAGTTTCATCAACCAATCTGATACTTTATCTGTCGTACCCACGGGACTTGTTGACTCCAAAATAATTAAATCACCAGCCTTCAATAATGGCGCAAGGGACTCTGTAGCCGATTGGACATAACGCAAATCAGGGATATGATCTCCCTTAAAGGGGGTAGGGACAGCAATAATATAAATATCAGATGGTTGAGGTTTCAAAAAAGCCTGTAATTTTCCTCTATCTACGGCTGACTTAACCAATGCATTTAAATCACTTTCAACAATATGCACCATCCCTTGGTTAATACAATTAACTACTTTAGTTAAGACATCACATCCAGCGACCTGGTAACCTTTACTTGCTAAAATAGCGGCTGTAGGTAAACCAATATACCCCAAACCAATAACACATACTGTCACTTCACTACAAATCATCCAGCTGCCCCCCATTAAGCTCATCACCATTACATAGATTATTTAATGCCGTCACCCATCGTAACACAATAAATTATCCGGTAATCCTTCTTATTATCAATCGTGCCCCACTGTCTTGTGGCTATACCATAGTAATTTAGCGTGTATTTTTTTGAAAGTTTTGCAAATACGTCCTTAATTTCACTGTGGCTAATGAGAATGTCTTCTCGATACTTCTGAATGGTATTTTTTCTTCCAATTAAATATTTCACCGCGTCCTTAATACATATTTTTATTTTCCCTGCTAAAGTTTTATTTCCTTCCTCTACATCTCTTATCCAATTGTTTTCCTTATTAATAATATCGAATAAAAATATCTTATTACAATGACTTGCGGAAT
>JAHZKQ010000019.1 GCA_022600315.1 Gammaproteobacteria bacterium | reverse complement strand
TGGTGCGTCATTATCTGGCAGAAAAATTCATTGAGAATTTTAAACCACCGGCAGTGACCGTTTCCACAACGCCAGTGGTGTTAAAAACTTGGCATCCAGAGCTGCATGCAGTGGGTACTTTAAAAGCAATTAATGGCGTAGAGGTGAGTCCAGAATTAGCCGGTCAGATTCGTGAAATTTATTTTAGCTCTGGCCAAATTGTTAAAATGGCGCAACCATTAATTCAAATTGATGATGATTTAGATCGCCAACAATTAAAAAACGATATGGCGCAAATGCAATTAAACAAAGTCAATTATCAGCGCCAATTACAACTTTACGAAACGCGAGCCACCCCTAAAAGTAGTTTAGACGATGCGGCAGCAAAATTAGTGCAATCACAAGCGGCAGTTGAAGCCGATAGAGTGCGGATCGCCAAGAAACTTATTAAGGCTCCCTTTGCCGGTAAGCTCGGGATTCGCAATGTTAATCTAGGACAATACGTTAAGCCGGGTGATAACTTAGTGCCTTTGCAGCAGCTTAATCCTTTACATTGTGATTTTACTTTACCCGAACAAGATTTAAAATTCTTAGCCGTGGGTTTACCAATTAATATTAAAGTTGAAGCATATCCGGGTGAATTATTTAATGGAAAATTAACCGGGGTTAATTCTTTAATCAATGTCAACACGCGTACGGTAGTGGCTAGGGCAACGATTCCTAATACCGATAATCGTTTATACCCGGGAGTATTTGCCGATGTGGATGTGGTTTTACCGGTACTCAATAATGTTATTACCATTCCGCAAACTGCAATCACTTATAGTCTATATGGTGATACGGCTTATGTGGTGACAGAGTCAGGTAAAGATAAAAAAGGCCAGCCAATCTTAATGGCTAAACAGCGTTTCATTCAAGTGGGTGAGCGGCGTGGTAATGTTGCGCAAATTTTAAAGGGCTTAAAGCCTGGCGAAATTGTGGTGACAGCTGGACAGTTAAAGCTACAAAATGACACCGAAATTAAAATTAATAACACGGTAAAGATACAATAACATGGATTCTAAATTTACTGACATCTTTATCCGCCGTCCTGTTTTGGCTTGTGTGATTAGCTTGCTAATTTTTTTCGTTGGTTTACGTGCGCTGGAAAGTTTGGCTATTCGCCAGTTCCCCAAATTAGAAAATACTTTAATTCAAGTGACCACCAGTTATCCTGGGGCTTCTTCACAGCTCATCGAAGGCTTTATTACTACCTTATTGGAAAAGCAAATTGCCGGCGCTGATGGGATTGACTACATGACGTCAACTAGCACTGAAGGCACTAGCACGATTAATGTTTATGTAAAATTAAACTATGATCCTAATTCTGCATTTACCAATGTGATGAGCAAGGTTGCGCAAGTGCAGGGATTTTTACCTAAAGAATCTCAAGAGCCAGTTATTCAAAAAGAAACCGGTAATACGATTGCATTAATGTATATTGGATTTGATAGTGATGAAATGTCGCCGGAGCAAATTACTGATTATATTACGCGGGTGGTGCAGCCCAAGCTTGAAACTATATCGGGTGTTTCTGAGGTGCAGATTTTAGGCGGTAATACCTTTGCGATGCGTATTTGGCTGGATCCAAAACGCTTGGCAGCATTGGGTGTTTCGGCGGCTGATGTGCGTGCAGCATTATTAAATAATAATTTTCAAACTGGGGCGGGGCGCACCAAAGGTGAATTTATCACTATACCAATTAATGCTAAAACCGATTTGCAAAGCGCTAAGGGGTTTGCCAATTTAATTGTTAAGCATGGCCAAGATGGTGCTTTAGTGCGTTTAAGGGATGTGGCGAATGTGAAATTAGGTTCGCAAAATTATGATAGCTCGGTATATTTAAATGGTAAAAAGGCGGTATTTATTTCCATTCAAGCCACGCCAGAAGCAAATCCTTTACAAGTGATAGATAAGGTTAAAAAAATCTTGCCGCAAATTAAAAAGATTTATCCACCTAGCTTGCATTCAAAAGTGGTTTACGATACCACGACTTATATCCGCGCTTCAATTAATGAGGTAATAAAGACCATCGGTGAAGCCACAGTTATCGTTATTATCATTATCTTTTTATTTTTAGGTTCGCTACGTACGGTTTCGATTCCAATTGTGACTATTCCACTTTCATTAATTGGGGTTTGTGGGGTGATGCTGGCATTGGGCTATTCATTAAATTTATTAACTTTACTGGCGATGGTATTAGCGATTGGCATGGTGGTCGATGACGCCATTGTAGTGGTGGAAAATTGTTATCGCCATATCGAAGAAGGCTTAACGCCATTTGATGCGGCGCTTAAAGGTGCGCGTGAAATTGCCACTCCAGTGATTTCCATGACAATTACTTTAGCGGCGGTGTACGCGCCGATTGGTTTTATGGGCGGATTAACGGGTGCATTATTTACCGAGTTTGCTTTTACATTGGCAGCCGCAGTGATTGTTTCAGGTGTGATTGCGTTAACTTTATCGCCAATGATGTGTTCGAGAATTTTATCGGCTAATATTGCCGAAAAAACCATGGTGAAATTTGCTGATCGAACTTTTGGGCGTTTAAAGACACGGTATGAGGGTGTTTTACGTGCAATTTTGAGTACCCGTTGGATTATTGTCATGTTTGCGTTTGTGGTGCTATTAAGTTGTATGTTTTTATACGTTAATACACGCAAAGAATTAGCGCCGGTGGAAGATCAAAGCGCGGTATTTGTCACAGCTACTGGACCTGAAGATGCCAGCCTGCATTTTATGGAATCCTTCACTAAGATGTTTAATAAGATTTATAGTCTACCAGCGATGAATGATTATTTTACGGTGAATGGTCAAAGTGCAATTAATTCAGTTATTTCAGCTATATTGCTAAAACCTTGGGATGAACGAAAATTAACGCAGACTCAGGTTAATAATATTGTGCAGAAAAAATTTAATAATGTCGCAGGCTTGCAAATTCAAGCCTTTCCTTTGCCGCCATTGCCAACTAATGGTAGCCCGATTCCGATTCAATTTGAATTGGTTTCAACCGCGCCATTATCGCAAGTATTTACTATCGCGCAAGAGCTGCGAGATAAAGCGCTTAAGAGTGGATTATTTTTTTATATTGATTCAACTTTAAAATTTAATAAACCACAGATTAATGTCAACATTAATCGCTCTAAGGCTGGGCAATTAGGCATTAATATGAATGATGTTGGTGATGTGTTGGCAACCAGCTTGGGTGGCAATTATATTAATTGGT
>JAHZKQ010000181.1 GCA_022600315.1 Gammaproteobacteria bacterium | reverse complement strand
TGTTAGATCGTATGGTGCCAATTGTATTAGGCGAGCATGTCACTACGGATGCAGGAACGGGTAACGTGCACACTGCACCGGCGCATGGTTTAGATGACTATGTTATGGCGCAAAAATATAATTTACCCATCGATAACCCCGTCGATGCACGCAGTTGTTTTGTTAAAGACATGCCGCTGGTGGCGGGACAACATGTGTTTAAAGCGAATGAACCGATTATTGTAGTGTTAGCCGATAGCGGGCATTTATTACATCAGGAAAAAATCCAGCACAGCTATCCGCATTGTTGGCGACATAAAACACCATTAATTTTTCGGGCTACACCGCAATGGTTTATTAGCATGGAAGCTAATGGTTTGCGACGCATGGCGTTATCGGCCATTGAAGAAGCCGAGTGGATTCCAGGTTGGGGTGAAACACGTATTCGCCGCATGATAGAAACGCGTCCCGATTGGTGTATTTCGCGGCAACGCTATTGGGGCACACCGATCGCGGTATTTGTACATAATGAAACCGGAGAGCTGCATCCCGACACCGTGGAGTTGATGCAAACGGTTGCCAACCAAGTTGAAAAATCGGGAATCGATGCTTGGTATGATTTGGATCCTAAAGCGTTACTGGGTGCCGATGCAGAAAATTATACGAAAGTCACTGATACTTTAGATGTTTGGTTTGATTCGGGAGTGTCGCATACTTGTGTTTTAGAGGAGCGCGCTGAATTATATGTCCCTGCGGATTTATATTTAGAAGGTTCAGATCAGCATCGTGGTTGGTTTCATACTTCATTATTGACATCGCTAGCGATCCGTAATGCCGCACCTTTTAAAACGGTTTTAACTCATGGTTATGTGGTCGACGCCAAAGGCCATAAAATGTCAAAATCTGTGGGCAATACCATTTTACCGCCGGATGTGATTAAAAAATTGGGGGCGGATATTTTACGCTTATGGGCCGCGGCCACCGATCACACCGGGGACGTTAGTGTATCTGATGAGATTTTAAAGCGCATTTCAGATGCTTATCGACGGATTCGCAACACTGCGAGATTTTTATTGTCGAACTTAAATGATTTTGATCCTCAAAATAAATTAGCTGCAAATGAATTATTGGATTTAGATAAATGGGCGATTGAAGCTACTAAACGTTTGCAGACAAAAATTATTAACGCCTATGAGCATTATCATTTCCAATCGATTTATCAAATGATTCATAATTTTTGTTCGGTAGAATTAGGCAGTTTTTATTTGGATATTATCAAAGATCGTCAATATACCAGTTCAAAAAACGGTATTCCAAGACGTTCTGGGCAAACTGCTATGTATTATATTTTGGAAGCTTTAGTGCGCTGGTTGGCGCCGGTGCTCAGCTTTACCGCCGAAGAAATTTGGCGGGTGATGCCGGGTGAACGTAATGCCTCGGTGTTTTTAAATGAATGGTATACTGAATTTCCAGAGTTTGATGATGCGGATAATCAACAACAATATTGGCAATGGCTCATGCAGGTGCGTGATGCTGTCAATCGCGAACTAGAAACGCGTCGCAATCAAGGTGAGATTGGTTCAGGGCTTGATGCAAGCATTACTTTATACGCTGACCAGTCAGCGCTAGATAAATTAAATAGCGTAGGTGATGAGTTAAGATTTATATTAATCACTTCAAGCGCGCGCGTGATGGCAGTAGAAGCTAAACAGCTCTCGGCAGTTGAAACTGAAATACCCGGTGTTTGGGTTCAGGTAGATAAAACCACTGCGCAAAAATGCGTGCGCTGTTGGCAAAGACGAGAGGATGTTGGTGCAGATGCTGCGCATCCAGAATTATGTGGTCGTTGTGTATTAAATGTTTCTGGTGCGGGTGAGGCACGGCAATATGCGTAAAAAAACAAGACTTATTTGGTTATGCTTATCAGGCTTGATTATTCTCATTGATCAGTTTTCTAAGTATTTAGTTGACACGCACTTAAGCTTTAATGTCCCGGTTAAATTATTACCATTCTTAAATTTTATTTTACGTTATAATTCGGGTGCAGCATTTAGTTTTTTAAGCATGCAAGGTGGTTGGCAGATTTATTTATTTGCATTGCTTTCAATTATTGTAATTATTGTTTTACTGGTTTGGTTAAAGCGTTTGCCAGCAAAATCTCATTGGTTGGCTTGCAGTTTAAGTTTAATTATTGGTGGTGCGATTGGCAATTTAATTGATCGCTTACGCTTAAATTACGTGGTTGACTTTATTGACTTTCATATTGGGCATTGGCATTTTGCGACTTTTAATGTGGCCGATTCAGCGGTGAGTGTTGGTGCGGTGATGTTGGTGTGGCATTTATTATTTTTCAGCAAAAAGCCTACCAACACGCTTTAACTTCACCATAACCGCTAATATCATGCCTGCCGGTTTCGGTGATGCTTAGGGTGCCGCACTTGGCATCATTTTTAGCCTGTGATGCTAAGGGCATGGCGCTTATTTTAAAATGATCGAAGCCTAGATTGTTTAACTCTAATTTGTAATCTAGATCTTGTTCAATTTTTTTAATGCCTAGCACTTTTGGCGTGGCTTTACGATATTGGCCTTCTAAGCTGTAATATTGCTCTAAACGTCCTGCCAGTTGCATTAAAGCCGTTTTGGCATGCTGTCTGCGCATTCTTACCAAATGTTGATGATAGACTGGATAGGCAATACTCACCAGCATTGCTACGATCGCGATACTTAGCATGAGTTCGAGTAATGAGAAGCCGCGGATGATTCGCATGAGATTTTATCTCTTCAGTAACAAGCGTACAATCTTACGGTGTTGATAAAAAAGTGCAATACAGTAACTTGATTTGACCAGTCATTTTCACAAATTTATTGCCAGCAAGGCAAAATTGATCGATAAAAAATCAATTTCCTTGATGCATATGCTTCATTTTTAATAAAAATCTTGTGATTTTTTATGAATTGGTTATTATTGTGTGCCTTGGGGGGATCTAGCTCTCCAAGATAGGCCGGGTGCTTATCTAAAGGCACGGACTAATACAGGGATGTATGATATAGGTACTAAAAAGTGTCGGGCCGGGTGCTTATCTAAAGGCACGGACCAATACAGGGATGTATGATATAGGTACTAAAAGTTTTGGGGGCGTTAGCTCAGTTGGTAGAGCAGTGGCCTTTTAAGCCATGGGTCATAGGTTCGAATCCTATACGCCCCACCATTTAGTTAGACATTTTTGGATGGAAACGCCCGTTTGCGGCCAATCTGAAACAAAAAATTTTTTTGCAATGTTTATGTATGTTTGTATACATTGCGCTTTCTCATTAGTTTTTGTTTCCCCTTATCTGGCAACTGGACGTTTTCTTAAGTTTGGGTTTTATGCCTTATTGTGTCTGCACTAGAACTGATCTTTTCATAGGAAGTTAATATTCTGCCTAAATATTTAATCGAGGCAAATGGAGAAACATCATGATCATCTACGCCGACGAAGGTCAAAAAGTCAAAGGCCGCAAAGAACCCTTTCTATTAATCGGTCGCATCGACGAAGAAATTATGGCGGCGGTGACGGCGGTGGTGCGTGAGGCTGAATTACCCGGTGCATTTATTACCGGCATTGGTGCATTGAAAGAGTTAGAGTTGGGTTACTATCACTTAGAAAAAAAAGATTATCAGCGCAGGCAATTTGACGGTGATTATGAGCTATTATCTTTTACCGGCAATGTATCATTAAATAATGATGAGTATTTTTCGCATGTGCATGTTTCCATTGGCGATGCTGAATATAAAGTTCATGGCGGACATTTATTTCAGGCGAAGGTCGCAGTTACAGCAGAATTATTAATCACTCCATTAACTGAGCTACCAAAGCGCAAAGTTGACGATAGAATAGGGCTTGGTTTAATTTGCCCCTACGCTTAAATCTAGAATTATTTTACGACCACGGTTTTCACATTCATAAATTCATGAATCCCCGGTGGCGCCATTTCGCGGCCAAGACCGGATTCTTTAATGCCCCCAAAAGGTAAGCGTGGATCAGACGCCACGTTAATATTTACAGTGCAAGCTCCGGCTTGTAATTTATTAGCGGCAATGTCTTCGCCGTGGATAATATCTTTAGTAAATACCGCTGCGCCTAAACCAAACCTTGAGTCATTAGCAATCTCGATACCTTCGGCCTCATTTTTAGCATGAATTAAGCTAATCACAGGGCCGAAAATCTCATCATCATAAGCAGCTTGGCCAGATTTCACATGGGTTAAAACAGTTGCTGGATAATAAAATCCATCGCCTTTAGGCATTTCACCGCCCA
>JAHZKQ010000180.1 GCA_022600315.1 Gammaproteobacteria bacterium | reverse complement strand
CAAACTATTTAACCTAAAAAAAATTTCTCCTGACTTAAAAGCAAATAGACTTATTCACATTTTTTGTGGATAAGTCTGTGTGTAATTTGTCAGAAGATATCCTAAATTGGCTATTTCACAGCACTGGCATCAGATTGCTTAAAACTTATTCCGATAAAATAATTTAATTAAATATCAATGTGTTATATATTTTGTTAGAATTCTGTGCGAGATATTAAAAAAATTGATTCACCATCTCGGCAAACTCCATTAAGCTGTGTACAGGTTTAACCTAAACTGTATAGGGATAGAACGACAGTGCCAATTTTGAAACAGTCTGGTCATTTAATCAAAGCATTAACCCAAGTGCCTGATAGTATTGTAATCACTGCCAACCGCCGTCTAGCCAATTGCCTACGCCAAGATTTTGATCACCATCAACGCCAAGCACAAAAATTGAGCTGGGAAAGCCCAAATATTTTACCTTTAACCACTTGGCTGCAATTATCTTGGCAGCAACTACAAAAACCAGCCTGGGTGCTCTCAAACTTTCAAGAACATTGTCTATGGCAACAAATCATTCAACAATATCAAACTGATCTTTTAGATAGCCAACAAACCGCCAAACTGGCTGCACAAGCCTGGAAACTATTGGCAGACTGGGAATTAAATATTACCGACCTAAAACCACCACTGACCAATGAAGCCGCCTGCTTTTATCAATGGGCAGTGGAATTTACCAAGCGCTGCGAAAACCTGCAATGCATTAGTCATGCCGATATCCCACATCAGCTAATAAAAGAGCTCAAGAGAATTAATTGGCCGATACAACTTATCACGGTGGGCTTTAGTGAATTGACACCTATATATAAGAGCTTGTTTACAGAACTTGAACAATTTTGCCAAATCATTAAACTACAAGCGGATCCTATAAAAACGGATTGTCAGCAAGTCGCTGCTGCCACGCCCGAGGCCGAGCTTGAGAACATGCTAAACTGGGCTAAATCTCGTCTTAATCAACACCCCCAAAGCAAACTGGGGCTAATCATTCCAGACCTTGAAAAATGCCGAGCACAAGTAAATGCCGCCTGCCAACAACTATTAAATAAGTATCAATTACCTGGTGAACCACTTAAAAATCCATGGGTAAATCTCTCGGCTGGACAAAACTTAACTCAATCTACAGTGATTCAACATGCGTTAGCCGCATTGAATCTACAAGCCAAACGGCTTGAGCTTGCCAAGTTTAGTCAACTCTGGCAATCACCCTATCTTAACCCCGACGACCAAGAACAAAATTTTGCCGCCTTAATTGATAGAGAATTACGTGAACTTGATGAGCCAGAAATAAATCACAGCAATATTAATGCGGTGCTGGCAAAACTCAGTCAGCAACATGTTGGTTGCAGTTGGCCACAACGCTGGCATCAATTTTTGCGCAAAATAAAACAATTACCACGCCAACAAATGCCAAGCCAATGGAGCAAACATTTTAGTGAACTATTAAGCTTAATCGGTTGGCCAGGTGGGCGTGATATTGTCAGCATTGATTATCAACTTATTCAACGCTGGCAAAACTTATTGGCTGAATTTTGCAGTCTGGACTGTATTTTTCAAAACATCACTTACTCAAAAGCCCTGCAATTACTCACACAATTTGCTGGTCAAACTGTATTTCAAGCCGAGGGAAGTTCGGCGCCGATTCAAGTTTTGGGGCTATTAGAAGCGACGGGGCTTGAATTTGATGCTATATGGATTTGTCGATTGCAAGCCGATAACTGGCCACCCGTTGCCAACCCCAATCCATTACTACCTTTTGAGCTACAAAAGCAACAAAAAATGCCACACAGTTCTGCGTTGCGTGAATTGGAATACGCAAAAAATATATTTAAACTAATCTGCGAATATAATTCTCAGGTCATTGTAAGCTATGCTAAAGAACAACAAGATAAAAATTTACTCCCCAGCCCGCTTATTATTAATTTTCCTAAGTTAAATATCACTCCATCGCAATTAAAAAATGAAAATTACATTAAAGACGTCCCCGTTGCTACTAAACTAGAATACTATCAAGATGAACAAGCACCCAGCGTAAAATCTATGCGCGACATAAAAGGCGGCAGCTGGATTCTAACCCAGCAGGCTAACTGTCCATTCCAAGCCTTTGCCAACATTCGCTTACATGCTAATGCCTTACCGGAACCGAACTTGAATATTTCACCCCTATTGCGCGGCATTTTAACCCATCAGGCACTGGAGGATTTCTGGCAAGAGGTGAAATCTCAAAAAAACTTAATCGCTTTGAATGATGAGACCCTAAAACAAAAACTCAATAGCATTATCTATGATGCAATTGAACAACAATCGATTGCCAATTTAAGTGATTTAAGTCAAGCTTTATTGCAACTTGAGCAAAATCGCTTGGTCGAATTATTATTTAACTGGCTCCAATTTGAAAAAACCAGGCCAGCTTTTAAGGTGCTTGACTGCGAAGTTAAACAACAAATTAATTTTTGCGGCTTAAAACTCACTCTGAAAATTGACCGCATTGATCAACTGAGCGATGGCAAGCAATTGGTGATCGATTATAAAACCGGCAGCCCCAGCGTTTATGGTTGGTTTGACGAACGTCTAAGCGATCCACAACTGCCTTTATATTGCTTGACCGAAAACAAACAACAATATGCAGGCTTAAGTTTTGCTCAAGTCAAGCTGGGGGACTTTCAATTTAAAGGTGTACTCGACAATCATGCCACAGTGCAAGAGTTTTCTAAGTTAAAAACTTTAGAAAATTACTCAAACTATACTGAAGTTTATGACTGGCCAAGCTTATTAAATGGATGGCGCGATGCGATTAGTGCTTTAGCCAATGAGTTTATGCAAGGCGTTGCTAGCGTAACGCCGCATGAAAATGCTTGTGATTATTGTGATTTACAGGCTTTATGCAGGGTTGATGCATGATAGATTTAAAAACCCAGGACCAACAAGCGCGCTTAGAAGCTTTAGATATTAGCCAATCGGTTATCGTTCAAGCCCCGGCGGGTTCCGGTAAAACGGAGTTATTAACTCAACGTTATCTGGCCTTATTAGCTAATGGAGTGAAAAATCCTGAAGAAATTATTGCT
>JAHZKQ010000179.1 GCA_022600315.1 Gammaproteobacteria bacterium | reverse complement strand
CTTAATAAATAACGATCGTGAGATACCAGCACTACTGCACCAGTAAAATTTTGCAAGGCCAGTGTTAAAGCTTCGCGCATTTGCATGTCTAAATGGTTGGTGGGTTCATCAAGAATTAATACGTTCGGGCGTTGATGCACTAACATCGCTAAAATTAAGCGTGCTTTTTCGCCGCCAGAATAATTTTTAACTGGTGAAAATGCTTGATCACCACTAAATTTAAAGCGCCCTAAAAATTTTCTTGCCGCTTGTTCGCCAAGGCTAGGATCAAGCTGTAATAAATGTCGGATGGCGGTTTCATCAAGCTGTAACTGGGCAAATTGATGTTGGGCAAAATAGCCAATTTTAATTTTTTGATCGCGACTAATTTCCCCAAGTTGTGGCGGCAACTGATTGCTCAGCGCCTTTAAGAAAGTTGATTTACCCGCACCATTTATTCCCAGTAAACCTAAACGTTCACCACAGCGTAAACTAAAATTAACATCCATTAATATTGTATCATCACCATAGCCGAGCGAGATGTCCTGCATTTTCAAGATAGGATCGCCAGCGCTTTCGGCGGGCAAAAACTCGAAGCGAAACGGATTGCGTTCTTGCACCGCTGCAACCTGATCCATTTTTTCTAACATTTTTAAACGCGACTGGGCTTGTTTGGCTTTAGATGCTTTGGCGCGAAATCGATCGACAAAGGACTGTAAGTGTTGGCGCTTAGCTTGTTGTTTGACAAAAGTGGCTTGCTGCACTGCCAGTTGATCGGCATATTGTTTTTCAAAAGATGAGTAATTGCCGGTATATTTATTAAGCTGCAGTAAATCTAGATAAGCAATATGCGTTACAAAGCGATCTAAAAATTCGCGGTCATGGGAGATGACGATAATGGTGGCTGGTGAACGTCGCAACCAACTTTCCAGCCAAATAATCGCTTCTAAATCTAAATGATTGGTGGGCTCGTCAAGTAATAAAATATCTGCGGGGGTTAATAATAATTGCGCGAGATTAAGGCGCATGCGCCAACCACCAGAAAATGCATCAAGGGGTTGTTTTAGTTCGGCTTGCGAAAAACCGAGTCCCGTTAAAATCTTGGCGGCTTTGCTTGGCAGTGCATAACCATCCATATCGCCGAGCTGGGTGTGTAATTTCATCAGGGCTTCGCCGTCATCATTTTGCTCGGCTTGAATAATTTTCTGCATGATTCGGTCGTATTCTTGGTTACCAGCTAAGACATAATCAATGGCCGTTTGTTCGCCGCGCGGCATTTCTTGTTTAAGATGCGCAACCCGCAAACGTTGCGGTACAATCACATCGCCACTTTCAGCGTGTATTTCACCTTGCAATAATTTTAATAGCGTAGATTTACCCGCACCGTTGGCACCCACTAGTCCTAGGCATTCGCCGGCATGAATGGTGAGACTGGCTTGATCGAGTAATGTTTTCGAGCCGATCTGTAGTTTAATATTATTTAATTGAATCATTTTCTCACCATAATAAAAAACGCCGGCAGTGCCGGCGTTAGCTTGTTGCCAATATAGATTAGACTTTTTCTTTAATTCTGGCTTTACGGCCACTCAGTTCGCGTAAGTAATAAAGCTTAGCGCGTCTAACGTCGCCGCGGCGTTTAATTTTAATGTTATCAATCACTGGGCTGTAGGTTTGAAACACGCGTTCAACGCCTTCGCCGTGAGAGATCTTACGGACCGTAAAAGCTGAGTTTAAGCCGCGTTTGCGAATTGCAATGACGGCCCCCTCGAAGGCCTGTAGCCGTTCACGGGTACCTTCTTTTACTTTGATCTGTACCACAACGGTATCGCCTGGGCGAAAGTCGGGGATTTTTTTACCCTGCATTTGTTCGTTTTCTAGGGCTTGAATAATTTTGCTCATGCTACTGGTCCTCTTGCTCTGCCTGATATTCGGCAAGTAATTCGGCCTCAACCGCGTTAAGAATCCGTCTTTTTATCAAATCTGGACGGGTTTGCCAAGTGTTTATGAGTGCTTGTTGCACTCGCCAGCGCTCAATCTTGGCATGATTGCCCCCTTGCAGCACTTTTGGCACTGGCTGATTATGCCAGATTTCGGGTCGCGTGTAATGCGGACAGTCGAGTAGACCCGTGGCAAAAGAGTCTTGCTTAGCGGCTTCGGGGTGTCCCAGCGCGCCCGGTAGCTGGCGAGTGATGGCATCGACTAAGCACATTACTGGCAGCTCACCACCGGATAATACAAAATCGCCGATCGAATAGCTTTGATCAACACATTTATCTAAGAGTCGCTGGTCGATACCTTCATAGCGGCCAGCCAATAAAATGAGTTCAGGTTTTTTGGCGAGCTCGATAATGTCTGCGTGTTGTAAGGGCTTGCCTTTGGGTGATAAATAAATAACTGGGGCATCTTTGCCAAGTGCCGTTTTTGCCGCTTGAATCGCTTGATAGACCGGCTCGGCTAGCATGACCATGCCAGGCCCACCGCCATAAGGACGATCATCGACACTGCGATGCGTGTCTTGAGTAAAATCCCGCGGATTTTGTAGATCAATTTCGATCAGTTGCTCTGTCTTGGCACGACCCACAATACCGACGTCTAAAGCGGCAAACATCTCGGGAAATAGGCTGATGATTTGAAATTGCAGCGGCTTAGTCATCAGTATTCCAGCAGACAGTGATGCAGTTTTGTTTCAGATCAATGGATTTAATCACTTCATCGATATAAGGCAGTAATCGTTCCTTATCACCTTTCACCACAAAAACATCATTCGAGCCAGTGGCAAAGATTTCGGCGACGGTGCCAAGTTTGGTGCCTTCCAAGGTGATAACCTCTAGACCAATCAGATCGGTCCAATAGTATTCGTCATCTTTTAGGGTTGGTAACTCATCGCGCTCAACGGCAATGTTGGCATTGGTGAGCAAGCTGGCTTGGTCGCGATCGTTGATGTTTTTAAGTTTAGCTACCAGGCTATTGCCATGTGGCTTGCAGTCAATGACATGATACATTTTCTGTTGTTGACCGAGTATTAACTGCCAGCAAGGATATTGGCAGATATTTTCAATGGGATCAGTGAAAGAATGGATGTGCAGCCAACCTCGTACACCATAAGCACGCCCGACACGGCCAATGATGACGGGTCGCTGCATTTCGCTTAATCGTCTTTGGAGTCGCTACTAGCGTCAGCTTCAGCAGGCTTTTGGGTCTCATCAGTAGCTTTAGTATCTTCAGCCGGCTGATCAGCTTCGGCCTTGGCTTTTTCAGCTTGCTCGGCTTTAGCTTTTTCCGCTTCTTCTTTGGCAGCGGCATCAGCCTCAGCTTTGGCCTTTTCGGCTTCTTGCTTAGCTTTGATGGCAGCGGCTTTTTCCGCTTTTTCCGCTTGTGCCCTTTTTAGTTCAGCTTTAGTTGGTGCCGGCTTAGGGGCCTGGCCTTCAAGCTTTTTAAATTCTTGTACAAGATGGTTAACGCGTTCAGAAGCCTGCGCACCTTGGCCAATCCAGTGAGCAATGCGCTCTTGCTGGAGCTTTAGGCGGGCTTCTTGGCCGCGAGCCATGGGGTTGAAATAACCCACGTTCTCGATAAACCGACCGTCGCGAGGACTGCGCTTGTCAGCGACAACGACATGATAAAATGGGTTCTTTTTAGATCCCGAGCGTGCTAGACGAATAACGACCATGGTTTTTTATTATCCTGTTTAATTCCATAAAGGCGGCTATTGTACGCAAAAAATCGTCTCTTTAAAAGAGGCAGTTTTGTCCAAGGCAAGATGAGCCTGAACATGGGTACGAGATTCCAATAGAAATGAGCTTAAACGATGCCTAATTTGAGCATGAATTAAACAATAGGGCTTTGTCGCCAAATCGTTCAATATGTAATTTATGGAGATTACAATGAACGACAAAAGCCTACAAAGCCTGGCTGAGATTAAGGCATTTTTAGCTGGAACACAAACCGTCTCCTTGAAAGTGGATAGACAGAAGCGTTACGCCTTTATCGCAGCCACACTCAAGCGTACAAATTATTATGTGCTTAACAAGCCTGATAAGTCGGTGATACGCGAATATTTAATTCAGGTAACCACATTACTTCCCCACAACAATTAACGCGGCTGATTCGCGACTATAGGCAATATAAATGGATTGGCAAACGATACTCTCAACGCAACAGTTTTCACAAACTTTACACCCATGAAGATATTTTATTGTTGGTTGAAATGGATCGTTATTACAATACGTTGAGTGGGGGCTCACAAAAAAGTTATTTGAGCGTGCTTATTTTATTTTTAAAGACGAACGATATATACGTTATATACGTTTATCTGGCATTTCAATTTCACATATTTATAATTTATGGCAAGGAGAATTTTATAAACGTCAACGT
>JAHZKQ010000178.1 GCA_022600315.1 Gammaproteobacteria bacterium | reverse complement strand
TTATAACGTTGCAACGCGCCCTGTACCGCACGTGCCGTTTCATAATGTTCTTCGCCAATAATTAATGGATCTAACTGCCGACTATTTGAATCAAGCGGGTCAACCGCCGGATAAATACCCAGCTCAGCAATTTGGCGCGATAGTACCAACGTCGTATCTAAATGCGCAAAGGTTGTTGCTGGTGATGGATCGGTTAAGTCATCGGCAGGCACATAAACCGCTTGGATCGAAGTAATCGAGCCCGTTTTAGTGGAAGTAATCCGTTCTTGTAAATCACCCATTTCTTGCGCCAAAGTCGGTTGGTAACCCACCGCAGACGGCATCCGGCCTAACAGTGCCGAAACTTCTACCCCAGCTAAAGTATATCGATAAATATTATCAATAAATAATAAAACATCACGGCCTTCATCACGAAAACTCTCCGCTACCGTCAAACCCGTTAATGCTACGCGTAAACGATTGCCTGGTGGCTCGTTCATTTGACCATAGACCAAGGCCACTTTATCTAATACGTTAGACTCTTGCATTTCATGGTAAAAATCATTCCCTTCTCGAGTTCGTTCACCGACACCGGCAAATACTGAGTAACCGCTGTGTTCAACCGCGATGTTGCGAATTAACTCCATCATGTTAACGGTCTTACCAACACCTGCACCACCAAATAATCCAACCTTACCACCTTTAGCAAACGGGCAAAGTAAATCAATCACTTTTACACCGGTTTCAAGCACATCGGTCGCGCCCGATTGTTCGGTAAATGAAGGTGCTGCACGGTGAATTGGCATTTTTTTCTCTTCACCAACCGCGCCTTTCATATCAATAGGCTCACCCAACACATTCATAATACGGCCCAACGTTTTACGACCCACTGGCACCATAATTGGCTTGCCGGTATTTTTAACATCATAACCGCGACGCAAACCTTCAGTTCCACCCATCGCAATCGTGCGCACTACACCGTCACCCATTTGTTGCTGTACTTCCAATGTTAAATTGGTTTCAGTAATTATAAGCGCGTCATTCACTTTCGGCACTTCGGTCTGCGGAAATTGCACGTCCACTACCGCACCAATGACTTCGGTAACTTTACCTTGCGCTGCATTCATAAATTTATCCTCAGTTGTTTAACGCTACTCAACCGCGGCAGCACCCGAAACGATTTCTGCAATCTCTTGGGTAATACTCGCTTGTCGCGCTTTATTATAAATTAATTGTAAATCTTTAATGATTTCGCCGGCATTTTCCGTCGCGCTTTGCATCGCTACCATTCGCGCCGCTTGTTCACAGGCCAAATTGTCTACCACGCCTTGATACACTTGCGATTCAATATAACGCACCAATAATAGCGATAATAATTCACGTGCCGAATCAGGCTCATAAATATAATCCCAATGACCATGGGTTTGTGATTCATCAGGTTCCAAAGGTAATAGTTGCCGCACCGTTGGGTGTTGCTCCATGGTCGTCACAAATTGATTGCTGGCGATATAAATTGCATCTAATTTTTCACTGTCAAATTCATCTAACATGACTTTGACCACACCAATTAAATCTTTTTCCGCTGGTTGATCACCAAGCTGGGTAGCCATGCCTAGTATTTTCCCGCCGTGACGACGAAAGAACTGCTCTGCTTTTCTGCCAATCAAACATAAATCAATACCAATGTCTTGCTCGCTAAATTCGCGCATTTTTTTTAAAGTAGCGCGTAATAAATTAACATTTAAACCACCACACAAGCCCCGGTCAGTGCTAATTACAATAAAGCCCACCCGCTTAATTTCATCGCGGGATTGTAAGTAGGGATGTTTATACTCCGAACTACTCGCCGCCACATGACTAATCACTCGACGAATCTCCCGTGAATACGGCTGCGATTTAGCCATGCGCTCTTGAGCTTTGCGCATTTTACTGGCCGCCACCAACTCCATCGCCTGAGTGATCTTCTGGGTATTTTTGATGCTACCTATTTTAGAGCGAATTTCACGTGCCGTTGACATTCTATTTCACCTTAAAAAGCTTGAGTTTTTTTAAATTCAGCAATCATGGTTTTAATGCGCTGCTCAATTTCATCCGAGTATTTTGGATTGTTATCAATTTCGGTTAAAAGCTCTTGATGTTGGTCGTGCAAATAACTTATTAGGCTACGCTCAAAATCAGCAATTTTCTTCACCTCAATATCATCCAGAAAACCTTCATTGGCCACCACCCACACAATCGACATTTCTGCCACACTCATTGGGCTATATTGTGGCTGCTTTAATAGTTCCATGATGCGTTCGCCACGCTCTAATTGCTTGCGTGTCGCATCATCTAAATCTGAAGCAAATTGCGAGAAAGCTTCCAGCTCACGATATTGGGCTAAACCAATTCTCAAGCTACCACTAAGCTTCTTAATAATTTTAGTTTGCGCCGCCCCACCCACACGAGATACTGATAAACCAGCGTTAACAGCTGGACGTATGCCGGAGTTAAACAAACTAACATCTAAATAAATTTGGCCGTCAGTAATTGAGATAACATTAGTTGGAATAAATGCCGAAACATCACCCGCTTGAGTTTCAATAATCGGCAACGCTGTTAAAGAACCGGTTTTGCCTTTGACTTCGCCCTTAGTAAAACGTTCAACGTACTCAGCATTCACTCGTGAAGCGCGCTCCAATAAGCGTGAATGCAAATAAAAAATATCTCCGGGATAGGCTTCACGGCCTGGCGGACGACGCAATAATAATGAAATTTGTCGATACGCCCAAGCTTGTTTGGTTAAATCATCATAAATGATTAAGGCATCTTCACCGCGATCACGAAAATATTCACCCATCGCACAACCAGCATAAGGGGCAATATATTGCAGTGACGCCGCATCCGATGCACCGGCGGCAACAATAATCGTATGTTTTAATGCCCCGTGTTCTTCAAGTTTGCGCACCACGGCAGCAATCGAAGATTGCTTTTGGCCGATGGCGACATAAATACATTTAACTCCCGTGTCTTTTTGGTTAATGATTGTATCCACTGCAATTGCGGTTTTACCAGTTTGACGATCACCAATAATTAATTCCCGCTGACCACGGCCAATCGGCACCATGGCGTCTAAGGATTTTAAACCAGTTTGTAAAGGTTGGGATACCGATTGACGATCAATCACGCCCGGCGCAATTTTTTCAATCGGTGAAGTTAAATTAGTTTCAATCGGGCCTTTGCCATCGATCGGCGCGCCCAAAGAATCAACCACACGGCCCAATAATTCCGGACCAATTGGCACCTCTAAAATACGTCCAGTACAACGTGCGGTCATGCCTTCCTGTAAATGTTCAAATGGGCCCAAGACAACCACGCCCACAGAATCACGCTCTAAATTAAATGCTAACCCATTAGTGCCATCGGCAAACTCAACCATTTCACCGTACATGACATCACCCAAACCATAAACTCGAGCGATACCGTCTTTTAAATTTAAGATGGTGCCTTCAGTGCGCACTTCAGACTTAATGTTAAAGTCCTGAATTTTTTTCTGGATAACCTCACTGATTTCAGCAGCGTTTAATTGTGTTGTCATGATTTTCCTCGTTACTTAAGCCAATAATTGCTCGCTAAGGCGAGCGATTTTACCCTGGATAGATGCATCCATCACCCAATTGCCGGCACGAACTAATACACCGCCAATTAATTCCTCACGAATTTTATATTGCACGCTGACTTTTTTGCTGAAGTAAGCGGCTAACTGGGTTTGAATCTTTTCTTGTTGCGTGGCACTTAGTTCATACGCCGAACTAACCTCAACTTCAATGGTGCCTTCATGCTGCGCTAACAGTCGTTTATAAAGTAAGTTAATATCCGCCGCGTTGCTCAGGCGTTTCGCATCAGCCAATAAGGCAATAAAATTATTTACTTTAGCTTGATCAACATTGTTTAGTGTTGCGCCAACAACGTCGCCAAATAATTGTTGCAACATTTCATTAGTAACAGCCGGATTCCCCAGCAATTGTCGCACCCGTGCGTCGGTTGCCACCACCGCCAATACTTGCAACACCTGCTGCCAGCTTGCAAGCTGATCATCTGCCAACGCCTGATTAAACACGGCGCGGGCATAGGGTCTAGCAATGGTAAAATGATGAATCATGTTTGTATCTCATCAACCAGTTCTTTGACCAACACATCATTGCTTGCCACATCAACCTCGCGCTGTAAAATTCGCTCAGCGCCAGCAACCGCTAGCTTAGAAAAACTTTGCAATAATTTTTCTTTGGCAGACATATATTCTTGCTCAACCTCGCCTTGCGCTAATTCCAACAAGCGCTTGCCTTCTTTGCGGGCTTGTTGTTTTGATTCTTCAACAATATGATTGGCGCGTTGATTGGCTTGCTCAATAATCTTTGATGCTTGAGTTTTTGCATCTTGTAGAATTTGTTTAGATTTATGTTGGGCTAATTCCAATTCATTCTGGCCTTGCTCAGCCGCTGCCAAACCATCGGCAATTTTACTGCGCCGGTCTTCCATGGTTTTCATCAGTGGCGGCCAGATATATTTCATCGTGAACCAAATAAACACCGCAAAGGTGATCATTTCGCCTAATAAAGTAATATTGATATCCATGGTAAATGCCCCGCGTTATCTATATTTTAGTGAACCACTTTGGTCGCATGCGCTAAAACGGCTTTTAAAAACGGGTTATTAGCAAAGAATAAAATCAAGCCTAACACCACACCAATCACTGCAAACATATCGACAAAACCGACCACGATAAACATATTTAGCATTAACATACCTTTTAGTTCTGGTTGGCGTGCCACGCCTTCTAAAAACTTACCCCCTAAAATACCAAACCCAACCGCGGTACCTAGTGCAGACAGCCCTAAAAATAACGCTGCCGCGATCGCCGATAAACCTTGCACACTTGCAATTAAACCTGCCAATTCCATTCTCTATCCCCTTTTTGTTAGTAAATTAATGGCTCTGTGAAGCCAAGCTTAAATAAATGATGGTTAACATCATAAAAATCAACGACTGAATCGTAATAATTAAAATATGGAAGATCGCCCACGCGCCCCCTGGAATCCACTGCAGCCACCATGGAATCATCGCCGCCACCAAGACAAAAATCAGCTCGCCGGCAAATAAATTTCCGTAAAGTCGTAACGCCAAAGACAGTGGCTTAACCACCTCTTCAATAATACGCAAAGCAAAATTAACCGGAAAAAACCAGGGGCCAAACGGTTGAGTTAACATTTCCTTGCCAAGGTTTTTAAGGCCCTTGTATTTGAAATTAAAAAACAACACCAAAATAAACACCACAATTGATAGGCCAAAGGTTAATGTCGGATCTGCCGTGGGCACAATCTTAAATTTTGGCACCCCAAGAAATGATAAGCTGTGTGAGACCAGGTCCACAGGAATTAAATCATTAAAATTCATTAAAAAGACCCAGACAAAAATCGTTAGTGCTAACGGTCCAATAAGTTTGTTTTCAACGTGAAAAGATTCTTTAACAAATCCGTGAATAGTATCAACCGCCAATTCAACAAAGTTTTGTAACTTGCTCGGTATGCCCGCCTGCGCTCGGCGTGCCGCCATATAAAAAGGAATTAAAAAAACCAGCCCCATGATAATGGATACGATCAGGGTATCAACATTAAGTGTTAAAAAAGAATGACTGGGACCAAACTTCCACGTCCGTAAGTTCAGTTGCAAGTGATGCAAATGATGCTGAATATATTCTGCAGGACTAATGCCCGATCGACTACTCATCTAATGTGCTACCTTTTGCCGCATTAAAATTATGGGTGCTCCCAGCAAGCCAAAATATGTTCCTAACAAGCCACAAAAAAATGGCAATGTCTCCACTCTTGCCTGAGTTAGAAATAACATCGCCAATATCACGATCAAGCCAAACTTGACGCATTCATTTAAAATTAACCCGCGCATCAACTGCTTTGAGCTACGTTGGCTCTGGCGAAACCAGCGCCACACAAACCAAATGCTCGGCAACAATACCGTAATCGCACCCAGCACAGCAGAAACCAAAGCCCATAAGCTCGACAGGCCCCAAGCCGCCGCAATCAAAGCGCCTAAAGCAACCTGAATGCCGATAACCTGGAAAGCTTGTCCTCGTGCCTGACTAATCGCCGTAATGGGCTGTTTCGCTTTGTTGGGCACAGAAATCCCCCGTTCTGCCACGGTTAATTTTTGGCGAGTATATAGCGTTTTTAAGCAAACTGCAATCTGGCTTTGATGTTAGAATCGAGGCGTTTTTGCAGCCGGTTTGCTGTCAACCAGGAGCACCTATGTTCTATTTTAACGATCAATTCTACAGCCATGATCAAAAAGTTATCGATGTTGATGAGCGCGGCTTACTATTGGGCGATGGTCTATTTGAAACTATGCGCTGGGAATCTGATCGCTTGATTAATTTTAAGGCGCACTGGCAGCGCTTAGTGGCTGGCATTAAACTGCTGGATTTAAAGCTTGAGCTTACACCCGAAAACTGCCAACAAATTATTCGTGAGCTTATTCAACGCAACAACCTACAACAAGCCGCCGTGCGCTTAAATGTGTTTCGCGGGCAAGGTGGGCGTGGTTTAGCCACCCTAACTGACTTAACCCCAAGCCTACTGATCACAGCAAACACCTTAACGCCCCCTAAACAAAATATCACCGTGCAACTAAGCCGCCATGTGCGTTGTGAACATTCTCTGCTGACAAAAATAAAATCATTAAACTATTTAACTTCAGTGCTAGCCCGCCAAGAAGCCATTCATGCCGGCTTTGATGATGGGATACTTTTGAACTGTAATGGCAATGTGGTTTGCGCCAGTGCCGCAAATATTTTTGTTAATATTAACGATCAATTATATACGCCACCCTTATCGGCTGGCGCACTGCCCGGCACAACGCGTGATATTGTGATTAAGCTTTGCCAAAGATTAAGCATCCCTTGCTTACAAGAAAATATATCGCCGCAAGACTTGCGTGAAGCAAAAGAAATGTTCCTAACTAATAGCTTGGTGCAAATCCAAACGGTTACAGGCTTTGAAAAAATAAGCTTTTTAAATAATTCGTTTGCTCATAGAATTAATAAGCTCATTTAGGACTTCTTGCCCTTGTAGGTGCAGCTGAACTCGGTGATGCAGCTGAACCCGGCGCAAAAATTCCAACTCCTTCGCCACATGCTGCTGACCCTGAATTAGACTTCGGCCCTAGTGTTTTTTGTGCTTGCGGCATCGGCCCATCTTTTTGTTCTTCTTGTTCTTTTTTAGTTCTTTTTGTGGGTCTATCACCTTCACCTTTATCTTTATCTAGGTTACGTTTAGATCCAGACCCTGGCGTTTCTTGTGTTTGTGCTTGCGGCATCAGTTCATCTTCTTCCTCACTGGGTAGATAGACTCGACAACTACTCTTTTCCTCTCCTTCGATAAAAAATGTTACTCTAGTGTTTGTGATGCTTTCAGATTCTTTTATCGCCCCTCTTATCCAGCGAGTAAGATCCCATCGCTTAGGCTCTTCATTGCCGCCCGCTCTTTCGACCATCTTATTAACAATATTGTCAATTAATCCTTTTGTAAGACTGCGCAGTTTTTTCTGTTTATTGCCTCCACTCAAGACTATAGACTTTATTATTCCCAACCAGTCCTTCGTAAATAACAGCTTCCCAATAATCTCCTTTATACCCTCTACTCTTTCCGTTGTTAATCGATCTTTTAAGCCTGTTTTATCGAAAAAGTCGCCTGGAAAATGCTTTTGCACTATACAAATTATTCCATCAAGCACAGCAGCCAACTGTAAAAATGATAAAAAACTAGAGCTCACAGGCGGGTCTGCACTATTGAAGTCCACTGCTATGCTTTTTAAATATTCCTTTCCCTTTTGCTCTTGCATGTCTTTGAATATTTCTTTAGCAATACTTTCTACAACCCGCTCTAGGGAGCACAAGCCAACTAGAGTGGCGCCCAACCGTCCCGCGGCATAGACCATATATAATTGCACAATTTCTTGGGGGGCATTATTAAACCTAAAACCACCAAACTCTTGAGTACTGTTAATATTAGATATTTCTTCACTAATCAAGTTGTTAGCCAATTCGTAGAGGCCTAAAATACGCAAAATAGTGATAAAAGGGATGTCTTGCTGGTTATCCAGCTGGCGAGCTAAATTCACCAATGCGTTGGCCGCCGCCCGTCGCGTTTCTTCACCAAAAGGCTCGTCCAGCAAACGCTTTAACGAAGGCCCAATACCTGGAACTTGGCCCAAGCGCTCTTGATTCGCCTGATGGTAAGCTAAATTCATCAATGCGCTGGCCGCCGCCCGTCGCGTTCCTTCACCAAAAGGCTCGTCCAGCAAATGCTTTAACGAAGGCCCAATACCTGGAACTTGGCCCAAGCGCTCTTGATTCGCCGGATGGTAAGCTAACCGCGCCAATGCGCTGGCCG
>JAHZKQ010000018.1 GCA_022600315.1 Gammaproteobacteria bacterium | reverse complement strand
GCCATAATTTCTTAATCGCACCTAAATATCCTGATAAACCAACCCGAATAATTTTATAATCAGCTAATTGATCAAACACCACATCATTTTTACATTTATCTGCTAGTAAAGTAATTTCTACTTCCGCTTCAGATAGTGCGGTTAAAGTTTGATGGGTCGATAATTGCATGCCGCCGATTTCAGGAAGAAAGTTTGCAGTGATACATAAACATTTCATCAGCCTAACTATCACCCTTTTCTTTAGCAAACACAAACTCATTACAACCATGCTTGCCGCCACAAGTTTTTAATTGCTGCAAATAAAAACCTTTTGGCGTTAAAAAGTTAAAGATCGCTTCGGGTTTGGCCACCTCAAAAGGCCAACCTCCAATCCAATCCACTACATCACGCACCACCGTCATGCCACGTTTATTTTTACCACGATAACGTGCGAGTGGGCTTCTGCCACGCAAGCTATCGGCCAATGCAAACGTGATAATAAAATAACTACTGTAAAAGCATTCCATAAACTTTTTAATTAAGCTCGGTGCTTGATTATAAGTTTTCTTGATGTAAAACCAATACTTTGAAAGTAGCCCCTGCTCATTATAAATCGAAATATATAATTTCCCGCTGGCTTTAACCACTTTAGCAACTGTACTTATAGCTTGCCACATCGCACCGGTGTGATGTAAAACTCCCCAGGAATAAACAATATCAAACTGACCTAAATCTTTTAGAAATTCATTATCTAACACTGAGCCTTGCAAAATACGCCAATCATCAGCTTCAGGGAAATAGCAGCGCTTAAGCTCATTAGCACAGCCCACCGAGTTCTGATCAAAGTCAAAAGAAACCACTTTAGCACCTAAGCGCTTAGCCGCTAAAGAAAATAAGCCACTACCACAACCTGCATCTAAAAATGTTTTACCGACTAATGATTCTAGGTTAAGCATTTTTTTCAATGAGGTCTCGGCTTCTACAATGCGCGCTTCATTAATATGTTTTAAAAAGCGCTGCCAATTCTTACCAAATGCAAAGCGTTTGCCCTGACTTATTTCTTGTTGATAAGTTTCAACCATAACTTTCCTCTTATAATGCATCAAACTGTTGACTGACTTTGGCAATCGTATAGTGCTGGGCAATTTTCTCGCGCCCCACACCACCCAATTGTACTCGCGATTCTTTTGACTGGCTTAATAGGCGAATACATGCTTTTGCCAATGCGCCTGGATCCGCCGGGGCCACCACATAACCCGCCTGATCCACAATTCTACCTGAATCACCAACGTTTGTAACAACACATGGCACTTCGCAAGCCATCGCTTCACCTAAAACATTGGGAAAACCTTCTCCCCAAAGCGAACTTTGCACTAAAAGGTCCAGTGCCGGGTAAAGGCTGGCTAAATCGGAATATTCAGCCAATAAAATAACCTGATTTTCCAAACCTAATTGAGACAGCTTGGTTTTTAATTGCGCATTAGCTGAAGAAACCAAACGCCCACACATCACTAATACGGCATCTGGCTGCCAAACTAGAATCTTTTGAAATGCCTGCAATAAAATAGAATGACCTTTCATGGGGTGAAACCGTGCTACATGGCCAATCAATAAAGTTTGTTCATCAATATTATATTGTTGCCTAAAATCATGCCTTAACGTTTGCGATGCTTGAAAATGCTGCAAATCAAAACCATTAGGGATAATTTGGCGCTTATGTTTAACATAACCTAAACGCTGTTCATGATACTCGGCGCTAGCAAAGGCATTATAAATAATTTTCTGCGGCAACCATAGCAAAACCTTTAAGGCATAAATCAACCAACGGGTGGTGCGCCGCTCGGTTTTTAAATCACCTGGCGTATGGCGAATATTCCAAATCAGCTTTACTTTTCGATAATAAAAAAGCCGTGCAATACTCGCAGAAAAACAACCGTGATACATCCATCCGATCAAGGTATCTGGGCATAATTGATATAATTTTTTTATGATTTTAATCATACTTGATAAAACCGCTATAGGATTTTGCCGCATACCCAATACTATTACCTGACAGCCTAAATTACGTAATTTTTCTGCAAACACGCCCCTATCAGTCAATGAAATCACGCTGTGCTGTGAGGCAGGATAACGAGAATTAGCAATGATTTTATAAAGCATCTGTTCGGCACCACCCATCCCTAAGCCACTAATTAAATGCAATGTAATTTTTTTTGTGGAAATACTTTTATTCACCAACGCAATAAACTGCGCTGCCGTCTGTTGCCAGTTAAATTTTTGACATACTCGTTGGCGACAAGCCAGACTCATGGTTTGCCGAAACTTATCTTGGCTAAGCAATTTATGCAACGCTTTTTGAAATAAAACCGGCTGGTTTTTTGCAATTAAAAACCCCGTCTTACCCGATTCAATTTGCATATCGATGCCACCAACCTTGGCAGCAACCACCGGCAAACCAGACGCTAAGGCTTCAATCACGGCATTGGGGAAATTATCATAGTGGGAGGTTAAAGCAAATACATCGGCTGCGGCATAATAATCTGCTAATTCTGTTTTATTTAAG
>JAHZKQ010000177.1 GCA_022600315.1 Gammaproteobacteria bacterium | reverse complement strand
AGATCCCAGTTACAAAATTAACTGGAATTTCTTTATCGATATTCAGTGCGGGTTTAAGCTCTTTGGGGTCGTAAAATTCATTTTCATATACTTGGGTAGCAAGCACGCCCAGAGTTATCTTGTTAACGGTAATAACTACTACCCACGGCTCAGTTTGAATTAGATTCTGTTCCAGTTGTAAGAAATAACGTAGATCAAGTACCGGTAATAATTGACTGCGGCGATTGATTGTGCCAGAGATATAGGCGGGTGCAGCAGGTACGGTGGTAATTTCATTAGGTTTTAAGATTTCCTCAAGGTGTTGATAAGGAATGCCAAACTCATCTTGATCGTTAATCGCCAGGCGTAAAAATTGAATTCTTTTGCTTTTCTCATTGCTATCTAGTTGTGCTAAATGCTTAGCGCGTTGTTGCAATAGTTCTATTGCCTTAGCATCATTAATGCTAAGGTTGCGAGTCTGTTGTGTAGTATCAAATGTTTTTATCGTGTTGTTTTCTGAATCGTTTTTATTTATGTTATTATTCATTTTGACTCCCCATTTGTATAGAGTTCAATTTCCTGCTGAATAACACAATTTAACTCTGAATATTTAACATTGGGTGAGAATCGTAAGGCTGCAGTTTTTTCTTGTTGTGCTACTTTTTCTAAAGCATTTTTCAATGAATGTAAGCCTTGCTGGTGCTTTTTATTGTTGAGCAGCAGCAAGCCTAAATAATAGTGGGCTTCAACAAAATCTTTGTCTAAAAATAGTGCTTGGCGTAATGCCTTTATCGCTTCTTGATTATGTTCATCACGCTCGATTAAAATCAGGGCTTTAATAAAGTAGCTATTGGGGTCTATATCGCTTATTTTTAAACTTTGCTCACAACTTTCTAGGGCCTTATCAATATCACCAAGATCGGCGAATAACTTAGCTTTACACTGTAGTAATTTTGCATCTTTAGTGTGGGTTTTTAATTGTTGTTCAATATTCAACAGAGCTTGTTGATAATCATCATTAGCAATGGCGGTTTTAATGCTTGTATAGTCAGGTTTGGGTGGTTCAATTTTTTTCGACTTAGCTTGTTTCGGTTTCAAGCTGGAGTTGATTGCTTTAACTGGTACTTTGATTGGTACTTTAGCTGGTTCTTTAATTTGTGTTTTAATTGGTGCTTCTGACACTTTATTGGTTTTAATGGTGAGTGCAGCTAATAGTTCCTTGCGGCTATAGCAAGACTTATCAGTATTCTCTGGTTGATTAAAGTATCTCAGTAGGCTTCTAGGCATATCAATGGAAGCTGTTAGTAAGTAGCCGTTGGCTAATAAGGTGTGGGAAAATCTTTCTAATATTTTACGAATTAGATTGGCGTCAAAATAAATAAATACATTACGACATAAAATCAAATCCATGGAGCTGGTATTGGTGGTTGGGCTAGGGTAGTCGCCATTGAGTAAATTAAGGCAGGCAAATTTAGCAAGATTTCTAAGAGGGGTTTTGATGCGATAGCCAGATTTTTCTGCAGTAAAATATTTCTTTTTATATTTAAGGTCCAGGTCACGTAAACTAATGGGGTAATAAAATCCTTCCATGGCTTGGGCTAATGCAGTTGTATTGATATCGGTGCCAAGTAAGGTTAACTTCCAGTCATTAATATCTGGTAATAATTCAGATAATATAATAAGTAAGCTATAGAGTTCTTGGCCAGCTGCGCAGCCAGCACTCCAGATTCTTAGTGTTTTATTATTAGTGTCGCGATGCTGTTTGATTAATTTTGGCAAGATGTTATCGTGCAATAGATCCATTTGTAGTTTGCCACGGAAAAAATAGCTAGCATTAATGGTTACAGCCGTCATTAGTTTTTCATATTCTATGGAGTGCCTAGATTTGCCGTGTAACATATCAATATATTTTTCTGGGCTTTTATAGCCAAGTTCTTTGGAATTTTTTTCGATGTGTCTTTCAAGATTTCTAGTTTGATAATCTTGAATAATAATGCCAGCATGCTCATGCGCTAGTTGCTTAATCTCGTTGAGCTGTTGGTTGTTGAGTTTAAATGTCGCGCTATTCATAATGACTTCCTTCAGCTAGCAATGTGTCGGCATTGATAACCAGGCTTGGTCCATAGCGAGTTTGGCTGCTACCAATAAGGAACTCACCGATTTTATTTTTAGTTAGTTTGTCGATGGTTAGATTAACTTGTGGGATGTTTTCAACTCCAATAATTTCATCGACAATTAAACCCAGGCGATGTTGTTGGTGTTCGCATAAAATAATCGGCGTATTAATTGTATAGGCGGTTGATTCGGTTAGTTTGAGGCGCAGCGCTAAGTCATATACTGGCAGGCTTTGCCCGTGTAAATTTAATAAACCAGCTAAGTAATTTGGTGTGCCAGGAATATTTTGCAGCGCACTGAAGTGAATGACTCGCAGGATTTTGGATAATGCGATACCAAACAACTGATTTTGGCAATGAAACTGTAGCATCATCAACTGTTGCTCAGCGTTGGCGTCTGGTCGCTCTTCTGTTGCCTGTTGTTTAGCAGGTGGTGTCATGATCTGCTCCCTATCATCCCATCCTCACAGTTCATT
>JAHZKQ010000017.1 GCA_022600315.1 Gammaproteobacteria bacterium | reverse complement strand
TATTTGCTGCATAATTAAGCTTTATCCTTTTAATGATAGATTCGCTTCTAACTGCGCCACCACATATTCCAACATGCTCTGATCCATGCCTGGAAATAATGGCAAGCTAATGGCTTCGCGATAATATTGCTCGGCCTCTGGAAATTGACCCCAATTAAAGCCAAGTTTTTGGTAATAGGGTTGAGTGTGCACCGGGATATAATGCACATTCACACCGATATTTGCCGCACGCAAGGCATTAAACACCTCAAGTCGAGTTTTTTGAGTTTTATCTAATTGCAAACGCACCACATATAAATGAAACGCCGAATAGGTTTGCTCTGCTTGATACGGTAATACCAAAGGCAAATCAGCCAATAATTTATTATATTCACCCACTAACGCATGGCGCTTGACAACATATTGATCTAAACGTTTTAATTGGCTTGAACCCAACGCACATTGCAAGTCAGTAATGCGGTAATTATAACCCAAATCAATCTGCTCATAACACCAAGGTCCTTCAGGCTTTGCTTGCATTAAATTAACATCACGCGTTACACCATGAGTGCGAAATAATTGTAATTTTTGCGCGTACTCGGAATTGTTGGTGGTAATCACCCCGCCTTCACCAGTGGTAATAATTTTTACTGGATGAAAACTAAATACCGTCATATCGGCATAACGACAATCCCCAATTGGTTTATCTTGATAACGCCCACCAATCGCATGACAGGCATCGGCTAAAATTTTAAAACCGTATTGATCAGCCAATTGCTTAATGGACTGCATATCGCAAGGTTGACCGGCGAAATAAACTGGAATAATGACTTTAGGTAATGTGCCAGCTTTTTCAGCCGCGGCTAATTTTATTTTTAAAGCGGCCACTGAGATATTATAAGTGCGCGCATCAATATCCACAAAGTCAACATCCGCTCCACAATAGCGTGCACAATTAGCAGATGCCACAAAGGTATTCGGTACTGTCCATACAGAATCTCCCGGACCAACCCCTAAGGCCATACAAGCAATATGTAATGCTGCCGTGCCATTGCTTAAGGCCACTGCATGCTTAGCCCCACAATAACTTGCCAAAGCTTTTTCAAAATCAATAATATTGGGGCCTTGGGTCAACCAATCAGATTTCAAAACCTTTACTACCGCCGCAATATCTTCGTCGGTAATGTCTTGTTTTCCATAGGGAATGAATTTTGTTTTCATGTGTGATGCAACTCCACCAGTTGTTGAATCGATAAAAACTCTGCATTGGTACCCGAATTATATTCAAAACCATAATCAACGCTTTTACCGTTCTCTCCCAAACAATTTGTTGTATAATCGATATCGTGAGAAAAATTAATCGTTGGCTGAATGACATAATGATCGGCAAATTCTAAGGTTAAATGCGAATCATCTGCCGGACACATAATTTCATGCATCTTTTCACCCGGGCGAATCCCAATCACTTTATAAGCAATGCTTTCACCAAAAGACTTTACTAAGTCAACAATTCTCAGCGAAGGAATTTTTGGCACAAAAATTTCACCACCTTGCATTCTAGCAAAGGCTTTACAAACAAACTCTACACCTTGCTGCAAAGTAATCCAAAAGCGGGTCATGCGCTCATCAGTGACTGGCAACTCTCTGATCCCTTGCTCAAATAAACGCTTAAAAAATGGGACTACCGAACCCCGTGAACCGGCAACATTACCATAGCGCACGACTGCAAAACGGGTGCGGCCTTTGCCCGTCATATTATTCGCAGCAACAAACAATTTATCGGAAGCTAATTTAGTGGCGCCATAAAGATTAATTGGGTTCGCTGCTTTATCGGTTGATAACGCAATCACTTTTTCAATGTCGTTCTCAATCGCGGCGGCAATCACATTTTCGGCGCCATAGATATTGGTCTTAATGCATTCCATGGGGTTATATTCTGCCGCTGGCACCTGTTTTAATGCGGCGGCATGCACCACATAATCCACATCACGCATCGCAATCATTAGGCGATCCTTATCGCGCACATTACCAATAAAATAACGCATGCAAGGCAGATTAAAATCATGCTTCATTTCAAATTGTTTGAGTTCATCACGCGAAAAGATGATCACTTTTTTAGGCTGATAGCTTTCTAATAGGTGGCGCACAAAGCTTTTACCAAAGGAACCCGTACCACCGGTAATTAAAATCGATTTATCGTTAAACACATTATCCTCCTCTAATAGAAAACTATAAGCGCCAAAAATTTACTTCACTAAGCGCTGCCTGACTACGATCAATAACACCTTTAATATCGACGATCAATTTAGCGTCGACTAAACGATCGGCGCAGTGATTAATAAATTGCTGCAAATAAAATTCGTGCGGTACCGCCAATATCATCGCGGAAACTTGCCGAATATCATCCAGCGATACTAAATCTACTTGATAACGCTGCTTAACCGTTTTGGAATCCGCCAGTGGATCGTGAATCATAACCTTGGCACCATAACTAGTAAGCTCATTATAAATATCAAACACTTTACTGTTGCGAATATCCGCACAATCCTTTTTAAAGGTACAGCCTAAAATCGCAATTCGTGCACCGCGCACATTACCGTGCAGGTTAATTAATTGTTTAATGGTTTGTTCAGCAATGTATTTAGCCATATTATCGTTAATACGCCGCCCGGCTAAAATGACTTCCGGATGATAACCGACTTGATTAGCTTTATACGTTAAATAATAAGGATCAACACCAATGCAATGCCCGCCCACAATTCCGGGGCGAAAATTTAAAAAATTCCATTTAGTGCCGGCCGCTTGCAAAACTTCTTGGGTATCAATACCGAGTTTATTAAAAATCACCGCAAGCTCATTAATTAAGGCAATATTTAAATCGCGCTGAGTGTTCTCAATAACTTTAGCCGCTTCGGCAACTTTAATACTTGTGGCCTTATAAACCCCTGCATCCACTACGCTGGCATAAACCTTAGCCACAATATCTAGCGTTGTTTGATCTTGACCGGCCACTACTTTACAAATCTTTTTAAAGGAATGTTCTTTATCGCCGGGATTAATGCGCTCAGGTGAGTAGCCTACCGTAAAATCTTTACCGCACTTTAAGCCTGAATATTTTTCTAAAACCGGCACGCAATCATCTTCTGTAACACCTGGATAAACCGTGGATTCAAACACCACAATATCCCCAGACTTTAGCTGTTCGCCAACCGTTTTTGCCGCCGCTAATAATGGCTTTAAATTAGGTTGATTGGCTTTATCGATGGGGGTGGGCACGGCAACAATATGAAAATTCGCCTGTTGTAAATCCGCTGCATTACTTGTGAAATATAAATAATTATTCTCAAGCTCCGCTTTTTCAACTTCGCCAGTGGCATCAAAGCCTTTTTTTAAGGCTTCGATTCGCTCGGGGTTAATATCAAAAGCCATCACCTTAGTGCGCTTGGCAAAGCATACCGCCATCGGTAAACCGACATAACCTAAGCCCACAATAGAAATTAATCGCTCATGTTGTGACATGACAGCTTCCTGCAAAATATTCCACATACCAATTAATAAAACGTTGAATGCCCTCTTCAATACTGGTTGAGGGTTTATAATCGAACGCCTCTTCAAGTTTAGCGGTATCGGCATAAGTTTTTTCAACATCACCGGCTTGCATCGGCATAAGTTTTTTAATGGCTTTTTTATTTAAAGCCTTTTCCACCGCACTGACAAAATCGAGTAATTTAATCGGCTGATTATTACCAATATTAAACACCGTATAAGGCGCATAACTGGTCGCCGGATCTGGTGATAAACCTGACCAGTCTGGGTTAACCTCTGCCGGATGATCCACGGTTTTTATAATGCCAGCAACGATATCATCAACATAAGTAAAATCTCGCAACATCTGACCATTATTAAAAAGTTCAATCGGTTGATCGGCTAAAATATTTTTGGTGAATTTAAATAAAGCCATATCTGGCCGACCCCAAGGACCGTATACAGTAAAAAAACGCAAACCCGTCACTGGTAAACCATAAAGACTGGCGTAAGAATGCGCCATTAATTCATTCGACTTTTTGGTCGCCGCATATAAAGATACGGGATGGTCGATATTATCATGCTCGGAAAAAGGATATTTAGCATTGGCACCATACACCGAGCTTGATGAAGCAAAGACTAAATTAACCACTTTATTGTGCCGGCAGGCTTCTAAAATATTTAAAAAGCCCACCAGGTTACTATTGATATAAGCCCGAGGATTCTGCAGCGAATAACGCACCCCAGCTTGCGCAGCGAGGTTCACCACACAATCAAATTGGTGTTCGCTAAAAATCTGCTCGATTGCGCTGGTATCTTCAAGATCGGCTTTATAAAAAGTAAAGCCATCGCTCGGCAACTGCGCTAGACGATCGTGTTTTAATTGCGGGTCGTAGTAATCATTGAGATTATCCAAACCTACCACCTCGTCGCCTCGTAGCAGCAACGCCTTAGTCAGGTGAAAACCGATAAATCCAGCCGCTCCCGTGACAAACACCTTCATAGATACCTCAAATTCTGCTCAATAGGGTAAAAAGCGCTAGATTATACCACTGAATTTGGGACAGCAACATGGTCAAAGCTAGAATGAACAGCTGCTTAAATATTTATCAATCTTGCCGTCCAAGAAACACTTGTCAGAAGCAATGGCGCTATATATTATGTTGGTCTTTCAATGATAATCAATCTGGAACTGCAAGGATGGCAGTAAAATCCAATCAAGCACTCTTAAATACTGTGGTAGAAATATCCCGGCTAGCTGCGAAGGCAATCTTGGCAGTTTACAATGACCACGCAGCGCTTACCGTCACCCATAAAGCCGACCAATCGCCCCTGACCAAAGCGGATCAATTGGCGCATAATATTATCGTCCAGGCCTTAAATGAATTAACCCCAAAAATTACCGTAGTCTCTGAGGAATCCAATACCGACGTCCATACCAGCATACACGCGGATGATTGTTTTTGGCTGGTCGATCCCCTAGATGGCACCAAGGAATTTATCGATCGTAATGGCGAATTTACTGTCAATATTGCCTTAGTCAAAGAGCGGCAAGTGGTGCTCGGAGTAGTCAATGCCCCTGCCTTAAATACTTGTTATTACGCTGCCAAAGGTATTGGTGCCTTTAAACAAGCTGGTCAAAATCCTGCCGAAAAACTTCAGCTCCAAACTAAAACTTTAAACGATCAACCACTGCGTTTAACGACTAGTCGCCGTCACGGGCTTGATAGCATGCAAGCCTTTATTGAAAAAATTGGCCCCTGCCAATGCATTAATATGGGCAGCAGTCTTAAAATATGTTTATTGGCAGAAGGTGCGGCAGATCTTTACCCAAGATTAGGTCCCACCAAAGAATGGGATACCGCTGCTGCGCAGTGTGTTCTCGAACAAGCCGGAGGGAAATTATTAAGCCCCAGCGGAAAGTCATTGGATTACAGCAAACAAGATTTATTAAATCCAAAATTCTTGGCCCTCGGCGCAAGAGGTTCTGCAGCGTGGACTACGCATTTATAAGGAGAGCTTGATGGGAATTATTAACAAACTGCGTGGAATTAAATATATTCTAACTGAAGTTGAGAATGTTCAACAAAAAGTAGGCTCATTAAATGCTAAACTGGATACCCTAAACACTAGGCTTGCGAGCACACAAGCAACCCCTCAAACACTGCCACCAGAAGCCGCGGCTAGACAAGATATCCTTCTTGCGCAAGAAAAAGCAAGTAAGTATGAAGCCCTACGTAGTAATATTCCCGGTCTATTTATCAATACCATGCCAAAATCAGGTAGCGTATATTTAATGAATACAATCTGTAAAGGTCTTGGTTTTCCATTTCTGCGTGATTTTCTTGCGCCAGGATATTTTCCTTATTACTATCTGATGCCAAGAAAGATTGAATATATTCTAAAGAATCAATTAATCCGCCAAGAACATTTCAATGCCAGCGAAATAAATATTCATGTCCTAGAAGATTTGAAATGTCGCTTTATTTTGCACTTACGCGATCCACGCCAAGCAACACTCTCCTGGGTACATAATTGCAACCTATTACAAGGCAGAGCAAGACCACACTGCTACAATTACACCATACACCTACCTTTTGATGGTTATAAAGATTTACCTTTAACAAAGCAAATTGATTGGCATATTGAAACTCATTTGAAATCGATGGCAGAGTGGTTACAAGGCTGGAGTAATTACTTAGACCGCGCTAAAATCGATATTTTGGTGACTCATTATGAAGACTTAATAAAAGGTGAAGAAGCTTTTTTTGCGAAAGTAATGGACTTTTATAAAATTCCCAAAGGATTTTTTGTCTATTCCCCAACCCACAAAGATCCAACCAGTCATTTTCGCAAAGGCCAAGCGGATGAATGGCAAGAGGTTTTTACCGACAAACAAAAAGCCCGCTGTGATGAGATCATTAACGAAAAATTACTAAAACGCTTTGGTTGGCACAAAGCTTTAATCACCACAAAATTGGCAGTAAACAATGGCTAATAAACCCCTTGTCTTAAATCCATGGCAACTGTGTGACTTTGAAATGTTAGCCAACGGTGGTTTTGCGCCGCTGACTAATTTTATGGGTCAACAAGATTATTTGCGAGTCGTTAAGGAAATGCGCCTTAGCAATGACGCACTATGGCCGATGCCAATTACTTTGGATGTGAGTACTGAATTTGCTAAAGATTTAATACTGGATGATACCGTGAATTTATGCAGCAATGAAGGCACTTTATTGGCCACCTTAAAAGTCAAAGAAATTTGGCAGCCCGATAAAAATCAAGAAGCACAATATGTTTTTGGCAGTACCGATCCAAGTCATGCTGGCGTTAAGCAGCTGCTACAACGCGGTGAATTTTACCTCAGCGGAGAATTAAAAAAAATTAATCTCCCCACCCATTATGATTTTGTTGAATACCGCTTAACACCGCAACAATTACATAAACAACTTAAAACCTTATCACTAAAAAACTTAGTTGGTTTCCAAACCCGAAACCCATGCATCGAGCCCATTTTGAATTAACTCAGCGCGCGGCTAAAATGCATAACGCCAATCTTTTAATTCAGCCGGTGGTTGGCATGACCAAACCTGGCGATGTAGATTATTTTACTCGGGTTCGCTGCTATCAAAAAATTATGCCGTATTACCCAAACTCTATAGCACTATTAAATTTTCTGCCACTGGCCATGCGTATGGCGGGCCCACGAGAAGCGCTCTGGCATATGTTAATTCGTAAGAATTACGGCTGCACGCATTTTATTATCGGTCGCGATCATGCTGGACCTGGCGTTGATCGCCAAGGCAAGGCATTTTATGCACCGTATGCCGCACAAGAACTAGCAAGCCAATATCAACAAGAAGCGGGCATTCAAATGGTGCCGTTCCAAGAAATGGCTTTTAGCAAATCGCGGCGACAATATATTCCTGCCAACGAGGCAAAAAAAGATGAAGAAATTTTAAAAATATCTGGCACTGAAATTCGCCGGCGCCTACGTGAAGGATTGGATATCCCCGAATGGTTTTCTTACCCTGAAGTGATTCGTGAATTACGCCAAAGTTTTCCGGCCAAAGCGCAACAAGGCATCACCTTATTTTTTACTGGTTTATCTGGCGCTGGCAAATCCACCATTGCCAAAGCCTTAATCGCTAAATTAATGCTGCTAGATAAACGTAAAATTACCTTGTTAGATGGCGATGTGGTGCGAAAAAATATTTCTAATGGCTTAGGTTTTTCTCGGCAAGATCGCAACGCTAATATTGCCCGCATTGCTTTTGTTGCTAGCGAAATTACCAAACACGGTGGCTTAACGATTTGTGCGCAAATCGCGCCTTATAAGGAAGCTAGACAAAAGGCTAGAGAGTTAATCAGCACGCAAGGCGCGTTTATTGAAATTTATATTTCCACTCCCGTGTTAGTTTGCGAGCAACGAGATCCCAAAGGCTTATATAAAAAAGTCCGTGCTGGAATTATTAAAAACTTTACTGGCATTGATGATCCTTATGAAGCACCAAACAATGCTGAAATTGTTATCGATACCAAGCAATTAGGCGTAACCGATGCCGTGGCTAAAATAACCGATTATTTAATTAATCAAGGTTATATGACTGCTGAAGAAAAAGTCACCGGAGCGACTCAGTTACAATCTCGAAAATTGGAAATTGCGTAACAAGTTTGGAATTAAATCC
>JAHZKQ010000176.1 GCA_022600315.1 Gammaproteobacteria bacterium | reverse complement strand
GTCATGCCGAAAATCCAGCTGATCTTGAGCGTGCTCGAAAAATTATTCCTGCGCTGCGCACCGAAGGTTACGAATATATCTTAAATAGTTATCTGGAAATTTACTGGAACCGTAAAAAGACTGATGCCGGCGATAATCTAAAACATCTTTTACAGCTTTGCGATGAAAGTTATTATGACTGGTAAGCGATCAATTGGATTAGATAATTTACCTCAAAAAAATATCATCTAATCCAAAAGTCCTGCACGACAAACCTGACCTTACCATTTTTTTCGATTATACTAATACAATGGAAAAATGTGATGTATTAATTATTGGTGCTGGAGCCGCAGGGTTAATGTGCGCCATTGAGACAGCTAAACGTGGTAAACATGTTATGCTAATTGATCATGCCAATAAGGCTGGTAAAAAGATTTTAATGTCTGGGGGTGGGCGCTGCAATTTCACCAACTTGCAAGTAGGGCCTGAAAATTTTATTTCCCATAATCCACATTTTTGCAAATCCGCTTTAAGTCGATATCAGCCTGCTGATTTTGTTCAGTTAGTGAAAAAACACCGCATTCCCTTTCATGAAAAAACGCTTGGCCAGCTATTTTGCGACAATAAATCCAAAGACATCCTAAACATGCTACTAACAGAGTGCGAAAGAAATTCAGTGAACTTAACACTCAATGCTCACATTAATAAAATTACCTCACCCACCGCCAATCAATTTATGATTGAAACCAGTAATGGTCTTATTAATTGCCAATCTTTAGTAATTGCCACCGGTGGTTTATCTATTCCCACCATGGGCACCAGCCCATTTGCCTATAAAGTGGCCGAACAATTTGGAATTAAAGTTTGGCCAACACGCGCTGGCCTTGTCCCCTTTACTTTGCACCAGAAGGCTAAAGAAAAGCTATTACCTTTAGCCGGCATTGCCATAGATTGTGTCGTAAGCTGTAATGAAAAAAGTTTTCGTGAAGCAATGTTGTTTACACATCGTGGTTTAAGCGGGCCGGCCATGCTGCAAATATCCTCCTATTGGGAACCTGGGAATATGCTTAACATTAAGTTATTGCCTGAATATAATTTATTCGAACAACTAAAGTCGGCACAGAAAGAAGCCTCCAACACAACTTTAAAAACCTATTTATGTCAGTATTTCCCTAAGCGGCAAGTGCAAGTTTGGCTGGGAACAGAACTTGAACCAAAAACATTGCAAACCTGTTCACATGAAAAATTACAAAGCATTGCTAATTTATTTCAGCGCTGGGAAATCAAACCCAATGGCACAGAAGGTTATCGTACTGCAGAAGTGACTTTAGGCGGGGTAGATTGTAATGCTATTTCTTCTAAAACTTTCGAAGCCAATAATACCCCAGGGCTTTATTTTATTGGTGAGGCTTTAGACGTTACCGGCTGGCTTGGTGGCTACAACTTTCAATGGGCCTGGGCATCAGGATTTGCAGCTGGGAATGCCATTTAAGCTCATAATCTCATACTTGACGATTTTTTAAATAAACCTCTAAAGCCTGCTGCCAAGTAGGCACCGCATGGCCGATGGTATTTTTTAATTTGGTGTTATTAAGTGCGCTATATGTTGGTCTTGGCGCTGCAAGTTTTCTATCTTGGTTCTTGACGGCTTTGAGCTTAACATTTTTTAATTTGGCTTGCCGAATAATTTCTTTAGCAAATTCATACCAATTTGCTACCCCCGTATTAACCGCATGATAAATACCTGCTGCAGCATCCTTTGATAATAATTCAAATAACATCCACGCCACATCATGAGTCGCTGTTGGGCTAATAGTTTGATCATCCACCACTTGCAACTTGCCTTTTTCTTCGGCTGATTTTAAAATGGTTTCGACAAAATTCCCAGGTTTAGTACGGCTGCCAGCGATGCCAAACAAAGCGGCAACACGTAAAATTAAAGTATCCTCACAAACATCCATCGCTAACCGCTCACCTAATAATTTTGATGCGCCATACACATTCACCGGCCCTGGTGGATCTGTTTCAACAAGTGGTTTAGTGGCAACTGGGTCGCCAAAAACATAATCAGTGCTAATATGAATAAAACGAGCATTTTTTTCCTCGCATACTTTTGCCATCGCCTCTACTGCATAGGCATTAATTAACATTGCTGTCATGGTATTGGCCTCTACCACATCGACATCATGATAACTGGCACAATTAACTAAGACATTAAAATGCGTAGCACTTAATACTTTGGTTATTTTATTTAAATGCGCAAGATCAAGCTCTTTATGCGTTAAACAGCGCACTTCAAATTGCGAATAATCATGATTGGCCGCATTAACGATATCACTGCCCAATTGACCGTTACCACCTAACAGTATCACTTTAATTTTTGTAGTGCTCATTTGCTATCACTATATTGGTAATTAATTTCGGCCGTTTTTAATGGCGGCGCACTAGCATCTTTTTCTGAAATTTGTAGATCAGCTTGCAGGGGCCAAATAATCTTTAATGCCGGATCATTCCAGCAAATGCTACGTTCTGTTTCAGGATTATATTCTGCACTGCAATTGTAAAGCAGTATGGTATCATCGGCTAATGTCATCGTACCATGTGCAAAACCCGGCGGCACCCATAAAATCAATTTATTTTCTGCGGACAATTCCACACTAAAGTGTTTGCCAAAATTCGGTGAGCCTCGGCGAATATCAACAATCACATCTTGCAAAACGCCACACACTACACGCACTAACTTGCCTTGCGCAAAAGGATCTAACTGGTAGTGCAAACCACGCACCACACCCTTATGCGAACAAGATTCATTGGTTTGGACAAAATCACCTTGGATATTATGCTGGATAAACTCAGAGGCTTTAAAGGTTTCATAAAAATAACCGCGCGCATCATTAAAGCATTCCGGGGTAATTAAAATGGCCGGCTCTAAATCCAGTTTTTTAAAACTAAATGCCATAACTGAATCTCCGAAATTTAAGATTTGTGATATACATCCAATTCAGGCAAACGCGCCAAATATCGTCCATATTCAGTCTGCAACATTGGTGCCGCTAATCTTTGCAAAGCTTCATCATCAATATAACCGCGACGCCAAGCAATTTCGCCGGGGCACATAACTCTTAAACCTTGGGTGCGAGATAAAATCGACACATACTGGCTGGCCTCTAATAAAGTTTTTGGCGTGCCGGCATCAAACCAAATATAGCCTTGATCCAATAATTCAACATGTAACTTATTTTGCTGAAGATAAACGCGATTTAGATCGGTAATTTCTAGTTCACCACGCACTGATGGCTTTAAGTTTTTAGCGATTTCAATGGCGTTATTATCATAAAAATATAATCCGATTGCGGCATAATTTGATGGCGGCTTATCAGGCTTTTCAAAAATATCAGTTACCTTGCCCTGCTTGTTAAATTCTAAAACACCGTAAGCTTTAGGGTCATCAACATAATAGGCGAAAACGGTGGCGCCATTTAATTCTTTTTTAGCTTTTTCCAAGCAAGCGGTTAAATTGCTACCGTGCAAAACATTATCGCCCAGCACTAAACAAACTGAATCATTACCAATAAAGCCTTCGCCTAATGAAAGTGCTTGTGCTAAACCTTTGGGTTCTAACTGAATCGCATAAGAAATATTAATCCCCCACTGCGAACCATCTTTTAGTAATTGTTCTTCAAGCACTAAATCATCGGGACCACAGACCACTAGAATATCGCGCAAACCCGCCATCATTAGAACAGATAATGAATAATAAATCATGGGCTTATCAAAGACGGGCAATAGGTGCTTATTAACACCGTAGGTTATTGGATGCAAGCGTCCACCAGTTCCTCCTGCTAACACAATCCCTTTCATTCAGCCTTCCTTAACTATGGGCTTATATTCAGTGTAGACAGCAGATCAAGGAAGAGCAAGCTGTATTGAATCAAACCTAGCAGCAAGCTATGATGTCGACCATGAATAAGCAAGACACAACCGACTTTGGCTTTAACGAAGTTCCTGTCAATGAGAAGACTCAGCGGGTGCGTGAGGTGTTCGCTTCGGTGGCCGAGCAATATGATCTAATGAATGATCTGATGTCATTTGGCATGCACCGCTTATGGAAACGCTGGGCGATTAATGTCTGCCAAGCGCGCACTGGATATCGCGTACTAGATTTAGCCGGTGGTACAGGTGACCTTACCGCATTGCTGAGCCCGATCGTGGGTGAAACGGGCGAAGTGGTACTTGCAGATATTAATGCCGCAATGCTAAAAGTGGGTTTTGAGCGTTTACTTAATCGCGGTGCAATCAATAATGTGCAGGTGGTACAAACCAATGCCGAAACCTTAAGCTTTAGCGATAATTATTTTGATCGCATCATCATTGGTTTTGGTTTACGTAATGTCACCGACAAAAATAAAGCCCTGAGGTCAATGTATCGAGTCTTAAAGCCTGGTGGGCGTTTAATGGTATTAGAATTTTCTAAACCAACCGCACCTGGCTTAAAACCCTTCTATGATTGGTACTCCTTTAATATATTACCGCGTTTGGGGCAAGCGATTGCCAAGGATTCGGCAAGCTATCAGTATTTAGCTGAATCAATTCGCCGCCACCCCGATCAAAAAACTTTAACTGAAATGCTACAAACTGCTGGTTTTGATCGTTGTGATTACCACAATTTAACTGGTGGTATTGTGGCCATACATCGAGGATTTAAATTTTGATTAAAGTACTCGCACTCTCTGGCTTGGAAACTGCAATTAATAGTTACCTGCATCTTGATTCGGACACTTTAAAAAAACTTGCCGCACTCAGCGATAAGGTAATCGAGATACAACTCACCGATTGGGAAGGCAGCTTCTTTATATTTCCCGATGAAGATGGCTTGCAACTGTTAGTAAAATACGATGGCGCTGTTACCACTACAATTAAAGCTAAATTATTTAATTTAATGCGCGTAGTCAAAGCTGGCGCTAATAGTCGTGCGGTATTTGATAATACTTTATTAGTGAGTGGCGATACTGAAGTCGCAGAAAAACTGCGCGATATATTAAATCATATTGATATTGACTGGGAAGAACATTTGTCACGCTTAGTGGGCGATAGCTTTGCCCATCGCATTGCTTATGGCATGCAAAAAGCTTTAAGTTTTGGCCGCGAGACTGT
>JAHZKQ010000175.1 GCA_022600315.1 Gammaproteobacteria bacterium | reverse complement strand
GAGCATAATAGTGTTATTTAATGACTTACTCATTTTTAATAACTGCCCATTTTCGCTGGGACCGCCTAAGCCCACTAAACGTTTAGTGCGCCCAAGCTTGGTTTGTATAATAGGCAATAAACCACCTTCGGCCAAATAATCTTTATCCAACGTATGTGAATCCACCCCGCAATAAACCTGATTAAAACGCCTAGCCACTTCACGAGTGAGTTCTAAATGCGGAATTTGATCTTCACCCACTGGCACAATCGCGGCACGAAACCCTAAAATATCTGCCACCTGCAAAATCGGATACCATAAAAATCCCATCGAATAGTTATCACCCAGTTGCTTATCACGAATTTCATCTTTAATGGTAGGGTTACGCATTAAACGCGGGTAGGGGATTAGCATGCTAAAAATCGAAGCCAATTCATAAATGGCTGGAATTTCAGATTCAATAAAAATAACACTTTTTTTTGGGTCAATGCCAGCTGCCAAATAATCCAAGGTGATATCAATAGTGCTTTGATAGATCGCCTGCGGTTGATCTGGCTTAGTCGTGAAAGCATGTAAGTTTGCCAATAAAAAATAGCATTCGTATTCATCTTGCATCTGTACGCGGTTCTCCAAGGAACCAACCCAATGCCCAAGATGCAAACGCCCTGTTGGCGTATCACCAGTTAGTAAACGTGGTTTTACAGCTGCCATATTCTTACCTTTATGTGATTAAGATAACAATGATCCCGGTAACATCCTGGCCTGTCAAGTCGGTGAGATTTTTGCTACACTAGCGCGCATCATGTCAGAGCAATTACTAACATCACTGAATCCGGAGCAACGTGAGGCGGTCGCGGCCCCTGCGGGCAATGTCTTAGTGTTAGCCGGTGCAGGTAGTGGAAAAACCCGTGTGTTGGCCCACCGCATTGCTTGGCTGATTCAACAAGAACAAGTGTCGCCATTTAGCATTATGGCGGTAACCTTTACCAATAAAGCCGCTCGGGAAATGCAAACCCGTATTGAAGCCTTATGTGGTTTTAGTTTACGTGGCATGTGGGTGGGCACATTTCATGGGCTTGCACACCGATTTCTACGCAAACATTGGCAAGATGCCAGCTTAGTTGAAGGCTTTCAAATTCTCGATGCGGATGATCAACAGCGCTTAGTTAAACGTATTATGCGTAGCTTAGAACTTGATGACAATAAATGGCCGCCAAAACAAGCGCAATGGTTTATTAATCATTGCAAAGAAGAGGGCAAGCGCCCCCGACATATTCACCCTGATAGTTATTTTACTGAAGTAATGCAACGGGTTTATCAAGCCTATACAGATGTTTGCGAGCGCAGTGGTTTGGTGGATTTTTCTGAATTACTACTGCGAACGCTAGAAACCTTACAAACCAAACCTGAGTTGCAACAGCATTATCATCAACGCTTCCAACATATTTTGGTGGATGAGTTTCAAGATACCAATACTATTCAGTACCGCTGGTTACAAACGATTACTAGCGAATCGGCAAAGGTGATGGCAGTGGGTGATGACGACCAATCAATCTATAGCTGGCGCGGTGCTAAGGTGGAAAATATTCAACGCTTCACCAAGGAATTTAAAAACACCCAAACTATTCGCCTCGAACAAAATTACCGTTCAACCCAAACTATTCTTGATGCCGCCAATGCCGTGATTGAAAATAATAGCGGACGGCTAGGTAAAAATTTATGGACTGAGGGCACCGGCGGTGATCCAATTACTTTATATACTGCATTTAATGAGCGCGATGAAGCGCATTATGTGGTGAGCAGTATTCAAGACTGGGTGTTAAAAGGCAACCGTTATCAGGACATGGCTATTTTATATCGCTCTAATGCACAATCACGTATTTTAGAAGAGCAATTAATTGATGCACAAGTGCCGTATCGAATTTATGGCGGCGTAAAATTCTTTGAACGTGCTGAAATTAAAGATGCTTTAGCCTACTTACGTTTAATCACTAATCGCCAAGACGATGCGTCTTTTGAACGCGTAGTCAATTTACCCACCCGCGGTGTTGGCAATACCACCATTAACACCCTACGGCAAACTGCGCGTGAACAGAGCCTATCTTTATGGCAAGGCACTCTGCATTTAATTGAACATAAACTTTTATCGGCGCGCGCTTTAAATGCCCTGCAAGGGTTTTTAAGTTTAATTGAAACACTTGCCAAAGAAACGGCGGGTTTAGATTTAGGTGAACAATGCGACCACGTGATTCATCGTAGTGGTTTAGCCGCACACTATGGTAAAGATAAATCTGAAAAAGGTTTGTCGCGACTTGAGAACTTAGAAGAATTAGTTAACGCCTGCAGTAGTTTTAAGATCGAATCTGCCGATGATAATCTCACACCACTCGATGCTTTTTTAGCACACGTTGCTCTAGAAACGGGTGAGGCGCAAGCCGAAGCCAATAGTGATGCAGTCAACTTAATGACTTTACATGCGGCTAAAGGTTTAGAATTTCCGATTGTATTTATTACTGGCATGGAAGAAGAATTATTTCCGCACCGCATGTCCACTGAAACGCCTAACGGTTTAGAAGAAGAGCGCCGTTTATGCTATGTTGGCATGACTCGCGCCATGGAAAAGCTTTTTATCAGCCACGCCGAATGCCGACGTTTATACGGCAACGAACGTTTTAATCCGCCATCACGGTTTATTCAAGAAATTCCGACCGAGCTATTAGACGCTATTAGGCCCACACCAAAAGTTTCAAGACCCACGCAATTTAATTCACGCAGCTCACAAAGCAATACGCCAACCCGTAAGACACGACATAATGATATTGGCCTTAAGATCAATCAACGCGTACTGCATCAAAAATTTGGCCCCGGCATGGTCATTAACTTCGAAGGCCAGGGCGAACATACCCGCATTCAAGTTAAGTTCGATAAGGCCGGTGTTAAATGGCTGGTGGCGAATTATGCCAAGCTTGAGACGCTATAAAATTCCTCTTTGCACCAAAAACAAAATATTAACGGCAAGCTCACGAATAGGAAAAATAAGAGCCTTGTGAGGCAGGTTCTGCTGGTGATTTTCTTCTCTCCTTGCGAGGCGCAGAAAAATAAGATTCCTGTGATGTAGCTTGAGATGCAGTTTGAGATGCAGCTTGAGGTATAGCTCGAGATGTTTCTTGCTTTTGCTCCAAAGAAGGCAACTTTGGAAACATTCCCAAGCTTTGCCCTGCAGCATTAGCGGGACTAGAAGCATATCGCCGTAAAAGAGGTCGACTGCAAGCGCCGCCCGGCTCCGGCTTAGTTAAATTCGATGACGGTTCGCTTGTTATGAGTCTAGCTTTTTTAGTTTTCTGTTCATCTGTTGCCTCTGCTACTGCCGAAGGTCTTTTATTGGATCCTGTTGCTAGCCGCTTCTCTTCACCTTGCTGGCTTAATTGCACATTCTCCCAAACAGTCAAAGCAGCCCGTTCAGCCTGACGCAAGGTTTGATGCAAATTAGAGGTTGATAAAAACCGACCGCAGGTTATTTTTCCGATGGCAAAAACTCTTGTTTGCGGTTCTTGCTGACTATTTCTTACTTGCATCGTTTGAAAATTCACGTCAATTCCACCTAAGGGGTGTGCACTAATAATCATTGGATTGGCTAACACTGGATGTTTTTTTACTAAAGACTCAAGCTTATCTGTAGGCCCGGTTGCATCGACCAGCACCTTAGGAGTTAAATCCGGACAATTTTCCTGGTCTTTAAATTTTATAGTAATGCTTTTATTGGCAAGAAGAAGCCTCACACTTTGCACACCACCCTTAAATACAAGCTGGCCTTTATTAATTAATTAATCCTAAAATACGCTCAGCAT
>JAHZKQ010000174.1 GCA_022600315.1 Gammaproteobacteria bacterium | reverse complement strand
GTAAGCTCTACCCGTTTCAACTCTTCAAGTTGATTGACGTTTTCAGTGGTAATTTCATTTAAAGTTTGCAACGCCTGTAAATGCCCTTGGGGTTGTTGTCCTTGGCTTTTTAACTGATTTAATAGCGCATGCTCCGCTTTAAAATCCTCAGCAATCGCGTGATTGGCCGCCACACTATTTTGCAGTGTTTGCAGTGTCGTACCTTGCCAGGTTTGAGTGGTTTTAGCATAAGAAGGCGATAAGGGTGTAACTTGATAGTTCGGATAAGCAGCCTGAAATTTTTGATTCACATCATTGTTTGCATAAGAAAGCGCCTCACCTTGCTGACTCAATTGATTAACGCTCGTAATTAAGTTTTGAATGTCCTGCCATTCATAACCATTGAGTCCTGTTGAATTTTTAATCTGCCATTGCAAGGCTTGAATTTGGTATTTTAACTGCAGCCCTGCTCTAATGTAACGTGATAGATTCATATGAAAATTAGCTGGATCATAAACAATAATCGCATAACTGGTAGGTGCCACACACAATAAAAAAATAAGCAGTGAACTCACACAAAAAAATCGTCGTAAATCACAATAAATTTTTTTTCGTTTACTCATCGCAACGTCCTCTTTCAATGGAAAGATCAGTTGGTGAAAAATAATGTGTCTTGGCAAAATCCGCCCAATCGGTGTGCCCTTGCGCCATTAACCACGACACCACCCAACGCGAATCGTCGACCTGATAGCATTGTTCAAATTGATGCAATACACTTTTATCCGATACACAGATAAAAGACTTCGATAGTGACCCCAACCCCAATTCAAAACCTCGAAATCGGCCTGAAGCTTGATAGAAATAATCTTTTTTGGGTGCACCATTCGCAATAGCGGTAATTTGTTCCGGGGTTAAGCCAAAAGCTTCATAATGCGTTTGAATGGCAGACTCTAAGGCAGCGGCATTGGGTAAATAAATCCGCGTTAAACACGCACTTTGCAGGGTGGATGCCACGTCACTTTTTGCGATATCGCTTAAATCTTGCGAAACAAAAATCACCGCCACATTTTTCTTGCGCAAAGTTTTAAACCAGTCGGTAAGCTTTTCACGAAAAAGTGGATGCTTTAAATAAAGCCATGCTTCCTCTAAAATTAATAACGTGGGGCGCTGATCTAAAAAAAGCACTTCTAATTGCAAAAAAAGTGCTTTAATCACCGGTAAATTTAAATGCGAGTTGGATAATGTCTCATCCATTAAAGCGCCCATTTCAATCCCCATCACATCCACACTTTTTTTGTCTTTTTTGCTTATCTTATTTTCTTCATTCCATTGACCAGGCTTTTCTACCTCTTTATTCTCTGACGTATCGTTTTCAGAAGGCATAAAAAAATCTGACGCGGTACCATTTAATAACATTTGATATCGCCCACTGTTTAATACCGCTAATGCCTCACGCAAACTTTCTTCCTGCACCGTTAAATGATTGAGGTTTTTATACATTGGCTCTTCATGGGCTAAACGTTTGACCGCAGCCTGCAAAGCTTGGGTTTTCGCCGGTGTTATCGTTACGCCTTGCAAGCGACAACAATCGGACAACCAAGCGACTGCTTGGCCCATGGCAAAGACAGAATCACCAACGCCAGCCAAAGGTGCCAATGCCATCTCTTGACGATTTAAATCATAATAATGTCCATTTAACGCTTTCACCATTAAACGATTGGAATAATCTTTATCTAACACCACAATTCGAGAGCCGGGATATTGCCGATGGGCGGCTATCAGTGCCCCCACCAAAGTACTTTTACCCGTACCAGTCGGCCCCAAAATTGCTGTGTGTCCCACATCACCCACGTGTAAATTTAAAAAAAACGGCCGGTCTCCTTGCGTTTTAGTGAGCAACAATGCCGGCTGATTTTGATAACCTTTTTTTGGGCACGGCGCTACAGACTTGCCTAAATACGTCTGACTAATTGGTAGCGCATCACCCCAAAAATTGCCATCCACCAGCATTTTTCGTAAGTTATACCCCCCATGGGATGGTAGTGAACCCAAAAAACTCTCCACTGCATTAATACTCTCTTCACGCACTCTGAAATTTAATTGTTGAATATCATTTTTTAAATCACGCACAACCTGATTCAATCTCTCTAAGTTTTCATCCATTAAAATCAACGTACTGTTATAAAATCCAAACCGTAAATCGCCATGCATATTATCCAGTTGCGCACACTTTAATTGATCCACCGTATTTTGCGCATCTTCATTGCGCTTCGGTAAAAGCCCCATCGCCTCACGCAACACACCAAAAACCCCAATCGCTTTAGATGACCAGCTACGCTCATAGCGTTTTAAATATTTTTGCGTGGTTAATGGCTCAAGGGGTACTAAGCGGTTCGACCAACGATAAGCAAGAGGTAACGCACTTAAACGATTTAAAATGATCGGATAACTCTCTGAAGGTAAATCATCGATTGCCAGCGCTTTGATAAAACGCTGACCTAGCTTAGGTGTCAGCCCACCGATAAAATCATCCCCTACCAAGTAGGCATCTAAAAAAGCCCCGCGATAAGGTGCCACTAATTTTGTAAATTGACCACTTAAACACTGATGCAAAAAAGTCGCCAATACATCACCTTCAAGTGGCTTAATCTCTACCAAGGCACGTGCTAAGAATCCCACATATTCATCTACGCGCTGATAAAATAATTCAAAAAAGCCTGCAAACTCACGCGGCAATGTCGGTAAAGTCCTTAACCAATCTGCTGTAACTCTTGCGTCACAAAGTGCTGCAAGATTGGCATGAGAGTTGTTATCCTTAACCTCTGTCATATCAGTAAAGGCAAATTGCTTTAATGCCGGTGCTAGGCTTGCCGGAGGTTTACAGGTAACCGATAATACCGTCACAGTTTTAAAATATGTATGATCTTTAACGGCTAATCGCCGTTCATCATCCATCAGTGCCGATACAAGCTCTGGAAATTCACGCGAATCTGGATAGTAGCGATGCGGCTGACTTAATACATTAACCTCCACCATAAATCCATCGGTTAAAAATTTAAGGCTTTCTGCCCACGTACTCGCATGAAAATTAAGCGCCTCATCACCAGCATGCCCTAAATCAGGTAGCTCGAGATGAAAATGTACCGACAAAGCCCCATCTTTATGGAGTACCGTCTGTGAATCTAATAACATTCCATACGTTAGCAAATCATTTAATCCACGATGACATCGTAGCTTTTCTAAAGCTTTTTTAGTCGGATGTTTTTTGTATTCACGTAAAAACAACTTTTACACTCCATCAAAAAAATTAAATTTGAACCACCGATCGAATCGGCCAGAAGTTAAGTTGCAATGGATGACTTCTGGCTGGAAAATACGATCGAATGCTATAACGTGTACTGCGTTGAATCAAAATGCCAATGTACGGGTCGCTTTTTGACACCCAACGCAACATGATATGCAGCACCCCAAATAATCCGACACCCAAAAGACAGCTTGGAAAATGAAAATGCGTCGCGGCAATTAGCGGAAAACTCAGCAACCCATTGAATAAACATAAACGCTTTTCCACCCCACCAATAAGAAGTGGCCTCATCAAGGCTTTATTAATCGGTTTTATCATTAAATCAATGCCCCATTAAATGCTAAAAATTGTGTAGTAATTTGCGCCGCAAAAAAGGCGATCGATAATCCACACGCCGCTTGTACAAAACGTTTGGCCCCATCCTGCAAATCTGCAAAAGCCATGACAAAACCACTTAATACAATCGCAATAATCGCAATGGCATACGCCACAGGACCCGTGAGAGAGACAGTAATCTTATGTAACACATTCTCCCAGGCATTAATACCGTCCTCAGCGGCTAATGCCACCGATGGCAAGCCACTTAACATCATGCCAATCAATAATATTTTTAGGTGATTCCATTTTTGTTGCATGACCTTCCCCTTAAGTTTATTTTTTTAATCTGTGGGTTCTTTCAATGCCCGACAATCAAACGTTTTTGTCTTAGCATTAAACCTCAAGACTTCAACAATACTCGTCACCACCCGACGTGCTGGATGGTTCGCACATCGATCAATTTGTACAATCACATCCACAGCTTCATTCACTAAATGGTAAGGTGGATTGACAACCACCTCACAAGCTAAATCCAATAACCGCTGCAGTGCCGCTTTAGGGTGGTTGGCATGGATCGTTGCCATGCCACCTGGACATCCCGTATTCCATGCCTTTAATAAATCCAAGGCTGCCCCATCTCTGACTTCGCCCACCACAATCCGATCTGGTGATTGGCGCATTGCCAACCACACCAGTCGCTGCATTGATACCGACCCTGTAGTAAGCAAATGTTGAGTATTTGCTACCGCACATTGCAATTCCGGCAATTGTTCTAAAATTAAAACACGATGGCCCTCCGACACCTCTTTTGCCAACGTATCTAACAATGCATTAATGAGCGTGGTTTTGCCTGAGGCCGGAGAGCCGCTAATCAAAATATTCTTACGATTCTTTATGGCGTCCACTAAAAATTTGACTTGGCATTTAGTGACAATCAATTTTTTAAAATAATCCTCTAAAGTAAAAACCTGCTTGGCCTTTTTACGAATAGTAAATGCGATATTTTGACTCACCGGGGGAACCGTCACTTGAATGCGTTCACCATGAAAAGGTAAGGTCGCATCCAAATAGGGTTTTTTAGCATTTAAATAAGCCTGATGATATTGTGCCAGCGCATGAACAAACGCACTGCTTTGAGCCGATTCTAAAACTCCTACGGGTTGCGTGCCGGTTTTGCGGTACATAAACCACAATCGCTCATCAGGATTTAACATAATCTCTAACACTGTCGGATCCGTTAAACCCGCTTGAATGGTTGCCCCAAGTTTTTGCCATAAATATACGGCTGACATATTTAATCTTCCTTATTTTAAGCAAGCCTTGCCGGGTTTAATACCTCTTGCCAAGGCTCAAATTGATCTGTCGTTTTAAGTGATTTATTTAAAACTGTTTGGTAGGCTAATTGCCGCAAATACTTTGCCGAAGCAATATCCTCATCCAAGGCACCCGATTCAAATCCCTCGGCTTTTAATGCCAAGAGTTTCTGCAAATTAGCTTCCATCGTTTGCAACAGTTGATTCGCTAAAACCTGGCGTTCAAACACGCGATTACTTAACTTTTTTAAATCTGACGGCAACCGTGATACCGTTTTTTTAGGATTTTTGCGAAAAAAAGTACACGATGAAAAACAAGAAAACAAACTCATTGCCTAACCATCTCCTTTTTCTGAGGCTTAATGCGCGCGCTCTCACACGCCAGTTGCAACGTCGACACGTCATGCTTAAGTTGCATTAAAGTCTGCGCCTTAAAAACCTCTTCACGATATACCGGCAACCTGTGTTTGCACTCAAAGCCTAACCGTACTGAATTCCCTCTAATCTCCACAATCGTAATCACCACTTCCGCTTGATCGCCAATCATGATTCGTTCGTCTTTTTTTCGGGTTAATACCAACATGGTCTTTCCTCCATTGTTTTTTCAGAAAAATAAAAATCCTCTAAACACTCACCATTTTAAGTGGCTGCTCAATGCCATGAATCTCTTTACTTGTTAGTAAAGGGTTCGTTAAATAACAATTTGGCAGTGATAATGTTTCACCGTGTAAAAAACGATGAACCAAGTCTTCATAAATTGGTTGAAATGCGTTAAATGCGCGATCACGATAAGATTCATCAGGATTCGGTACACGACTTGCTGCCAAACACACCAGAGGATGCGACCACAGGGGTGTGATGCGGTATTGATTTTTTTCCATTTCCAAAAATGCTTGATGCACATTGGGCAACATTGCACGTTTCCTCTGCTGCTCAGTGCTATTTTGATTCTCTTGATCCTCACACCACCAACGAAATTCTTTCAAATTCGGCGGCCAGATTTGTCCGCTGCGTTTTTCTTCCGCGCTAAACGATTTTAGTAAGTGATAAAAACCACGACGCACTGTCTCAGCGCTTAAATCTTTTAGCCCCTCATACCACGTACCATCATCTTTCTCGCCAAACTGACTCACAAAACGATGACCAAACGCTTGTGCAAGCTGAATCCACAACCAACCCACCACTTTAGGCGTCACCATCATCGTGCTCGATAAGCCGTCCGCATATTCCATCGTTTGCGGTGCGCACGCGGTCAACCGCTGAGGTTTTTGAGGCGGTAAGTTTTTTTGCGAAGTGGTCATGAAAATTCTCCTTCTGGTTTTTTTTTGATTTTTTCTCTGCTTGAAATCGTTTGCTGTTTAACACCCAACGAAAATAGGCTTCATTCCAATCTAGCGACACCCGGCTCTTTTCGCGGTAATACGCCACAAACTTTGCCAATTCATCACCGTTGTGCTCGCCATCATGATCTTTGATTCGGGCAAGAACCAATTCGCTGGGCTTAAAATTCACATCAATCAACGCGCCCGCGCGAATATATTTTTTTTTATCTTTACCGGATACCAGATGTGTGGCGGCTTTTTGCATTTTGGGGATGGTGGGCTTTTTTAAATCCTGCTCCGTTAATCCCAGTGGCAAGCAATTTTTAGCCGTCATCGGGGTGGCGGAAAGGGATGGCGGCTTCGTGGCTACTTTTTTTTGGACGCATTGATCCTGTGAAGCCAATAAACACTTAAAAATAAGTTGATTCTCTGAGCTTTTTACCGAAATTACACCCGCACGCTCAAGACCAGCCACCGCGCGACGCATCTGATCGCGACTGGGGAAAAGAGCCGCATAGCCTTGATGCGCCAACACCTGACATTCTTCAGATAACGAGCGATAGCTAACTTTTCGTATGATTCCAACGGCGTACGTATTAAAATCCATAAAGGGGCGAATACCCCGTAGATACACAAGCTGTTGCAGGTGTGGAAGACCGTATAGGGCCTGGCGTTCTTGATCGGTGATTTTATAAGCCATGATCCTCTCGCCTATGTAAATTCGTGTAGCCAATATCACAATAATTTGTTATTCTCGTTGATATTCAACTAATCGTTTTTATTAGTGGCATTTCTCAATTAAGTATAAACGATTCGTTGATATTTATCTGTTATAATATACACGTTTTGTTTAATGTCAACCTTTTTTTAGGATTTCTTATCATGGCCATCAAGCACGATATCGGTCTACGTATCACCAAAGCCCGTAAAGCCTGTCAACTCACTACCACCACTGTGGCAAAAAAGATCGGCATGTCTTTAGCGCGCTTAAGCAATTGGGAACGTGGTGTGCGAACACCCGGAGTGACGGAAGTAAAATTACTAGCACAAGCGCTAAGAGTATCGCCTTCCTACTTGTTATGTTTAACCGATGATCCTCAAGGCAAGATTATCAGTAATTCCTCACCCACTTGTCACTACCTACCACTAATTGCATTATCAGAAATTCATTTAACAAAAAAAGAGTTGCGAAAAAAAATCCGTCAAGTACAAGCATCTCCTGAAAAATTACCCCACATTGTGATAAACAATAACTCTGGAAAAATTATTAGCGATGACATTTTTGCGACCGAACTTGATGACAACAGCATGCAACCTGAATTTTTATTGCATGACACCATTATTGTAAATTCCAACCAACCACCCGAACCTGGCCAATACGTCTTAGCACATATCGCCTCAAGTCAAAAAAATATTTTAAGAAAATACCGAGAAATTGGCGGTGGATCAGCCAGCATTATCCATTACGAACTCATTGCCATGAATGCCGACTGGGGCACCATTGAAGTAAAAAGCGCTAAACAAGCTAAAGATGTCCGCTTGCTAGGCACCGTGATTGAACATCGGCGGCAGTTATAAGTATACTCTAAATTTCTGATAAACATTAGAGAGCAAGCACATTAAAGTAAAACCCTTCAAAAAATCAATATAACAATGCTTTTTATGCGTACATTTTTTCGCCGCTCTACTTCTGATAATGATTAGTATTTTATCGGCGATGCACCAGCATTACTGATAAAATTATTGAACAAAGCCGCGTATCGCACCGTGCTACGGGGATTTCAAGGATTAAGAGGTAAATTAGAGACTAGGTTTTGTAATAGAGGAACTCAACATTGATGATACTAGCGCTAATATTTTATTTTTCCCTTTAAGTGCTGTATTTAGTAAGCTTAGTTTTTGTCAAAAAGTTTGTTGCAGACGCGAATCACCCCCTCCCCCTGCTTAAAATAGAATGGATAATTTAACTGCTATTTATGAAAGTATTTATTTTTCTCATGCTGTATTCCGACTTTTACG
>JAHZKQ010000173.1 GCA_022600315.1 Gammaproteobacteria bacterium | reverse complement strand
GCGCTCACTAAAACGTTACCAACAAGAGCACAATCAAGCTTTGGGTGTCCGCTTGTCACAGCAAACTTTAGCTTTAAAAGAAAATATTCTTTCCGTACCACTATACATGATTAGCGAATTAAAGCGCTTAACCCGTCAAACCTAGACTCTGCCCCATTTTTAGCGCTTGCCCACTAGTGATATTTTGCCAGTTAATTTTATTTTTGGTTAATACAATTACGCAAGAGCCCAATTCAAACCAGCCTAATTCTTCACCTTTTTCTAAACTAATGTTTTGCTCATCATAACGCCAAGTTTTTACTTGCTGGCGTTTACCTTTAACTAAACCCTGCCAAACCGTGCGCATGCCACCTACGATCATAGCGCCGACTAAAATTACCGCCATGGGGCCATCAGTCGTTTCAAATAAACAAATTAATCTTTCGTTCTTGGTAAATAATTCTGGCACCGTGTTTACGGCTGCCGGATAGACTGGAAATAATACCCCTGGCACATACCACATTTGTTTTAAGGTGCCGGCCAATGGCATATGAATTCGATGATAATCACGCGGCGATAGATAACAAGTGCAATAGCTGCCATCAATAAATGTGTTCGCCAAATCAAATTGCTCGGCTAATAATTTCTCGACACTATAATGTTGATTTTTCGCTTGCAGTAACTGTCCTGCATTAATATCACCAAACTCACTTAAGGTCCCATCCACGGGAGAAGCAAATGTATTACCCGCTGCGATGGGTCGTGCGCCGGGGCGCAAAGCACGAGTAAAAAATGCATTAAAACTTTTATAGCGGCGATAGTCGGGCTCAGCCGCTTCCGACATATCAACATTAAAATGCTTGACATAACGCCCCAACACATAGTTTTTAAGCGGTGGGCATTTTGTAAAATTAGCCAGCTTCGCCGCACTGCGCGTTAATAAGACTTGCCAAAACTTTTGCCCATGCCAATCGGGCATGGTTGCTCTATTATTCATAGCTCGCTATCATCTTAGGTAAGTTAAAAAAAGCAAGGATACCATTTTGCAGATCTATTTAGTAGGCGGCGCGATACGTGATGAGTTATTAGACTTGCCAGTCCACGAACTTGATTGGGTAGTGGTTGGTAGCAGCCCACAAGAGATGTTGGCGCAAGGTTTTATTGCCGTTGGCAAAGATTTTCCAGTATTTTTACATCCCAAGACGCATGAAGAATACGCACTGGCACGTACCGAGCGCAAAGTCGCAAAAGGTTACAAGGGCTTCGCATTTCATGCCGACCCTACTGTTAGCTTAGAGGAAGATCTTAAACGTCGCGACCTCACCATTAATGCCATTGCTAAAAACGAGCAGGGCGAATTAATCGACCCTTATGGCGGTCAAATCGATTTAGCAAACAAACTATTACGTCACGTCTCACCGGCTTTTGCTGAAGATCCGGTGCGGATTCTACGCGCCGCACGTTTTGCTTGTCGACTGATTGATTTTAGTGTTTTTCCCGACACCAATAAATTAATGCAAACTATGGTTGAGGCTGGCGAAGTCGATGCTTTAGTGCCTGAACGTGTCTGGCAAGAATTTAAAAAGGCCTTACACGAAATTGAGCCTTGGCGATTTTTTGAAGTACTCAATGACTGCGGCGCCTTAAAAAAATTATTTCCCGAAATTAATATAGAAAATGATGGCTTTGGCGCTTTAAAATGCGCCAGTGCGCTTACTACCAAAGCAACGGTACGATTTGCCAGCCTCTTATATGATTTAAAACCAGAGACAATTAAAAAGTTTTGTCGGCGCTTGCGCGTCAATAATGAATACTGTGAGCTGGCACTGCTCACAGTAAAATGCTATCCACTATTTGCTGAGCTTGATAAAAATAATCCACAGCAAATCCTAAAATTACTGCATGCTGCTGACGCCGGTCGGCGCCGCGGTCGCTTTGATGATTTCTTATTAATTACTCGCGCAATTAATGACAATGAGTTTGCCGAGAAATCTCAACTACTCCACCAAGCTTTAGATGCCATTAATAATATCGACTTAGAACCGCTGATCGCTCAACAGCTGCCTGGACCGGATTTTGCTAAGGCACTTAATGCGCTCAAGCTGCAGACCCTCATGCAATTACTAAATGTACAAAACTAACAATAACGCCTTTACGTACGCTAAATAAGATATTTTTTTGATTAATTTCAAATAATTAAACTATTTAATTGACTTAAAATGTCAATATACCTAGTATTAACCCAATCGCTCAAAATCACTCTATTTTGGGCTTTATAATGGACACTCTCACGGATATACAGTTGATTTTTGTAATCGACTGGAGACTCTTTTTTTCTGCCATCTGGAACTAGGCGCGCAAGGGAACTGCCTTGGCGCTTTGCTATTGCAAAGCCGGTTTGACGTGACTGGATCAGAAATAAAGATGCGAGAACCACCATTAAAACGACGCAAAACAGCTGAAACCTTCCTTAATAAGCTTGGCAAAAAAACGGCTACTAATGGCGAAGTTGTCGCCATGGAACTGGTTGAGCAGAAAGCTTTAGCCACAGCTGCAACTTCAAATTTTATTTCTGGCAAAGAATATAGAAAAAAAATGCCCGCCGTTGCGCGTGAAAAGAGTAAGTCTTCACGCCACAAAGGAAACTTGAATGCTTTGCGTTACCCGCCAGAAGAGGGCAGTTTTTGCTTTACTGCTCCCAAGCCTGAAACCCCTGAACGCGCCAAAAGACATAAAAGATTAAAAGAGGTTGTTAAAGAAAATTCTGCAGCCTATACCAGCCCAACTAAATTAAAAATTACACCTCAAGAGAAACAATCGCCCAAGCAAATTATCTCGCCTGGAAAGACCGCCAAAGAAAGAGTGTGTAAAATCGAGTTTAGTTTTAATGGTGAAAATTCATGGATCCCTTTTCACTTCTTTGCTGACCCACAATTAAAGGATAGAGAGTTTTATAAACATCCTACCGTTGCTGCGCCCGCAAAAAGTCAAATGACGAAAATTCAAGCAGCCCATAATAAATTAACTTATAAAGAAATTAAACCTTGTGAAGTCAGCAATAAAGATATGCGACAAAGTTTTAAAAAATCTTACGCACACAGCTTGCATGGTGGTTTTGCTAACGCGCCCACTAACGCCTTAGCGCAACACTTTTTAACAACAATCTTAAAAGATCCTAATTACCCGGCAGGTTTAAAAAGACATGCAGCTTTCGAATACAATCATATTTTTCCAAGTGCTAGAGGCGGCGCTGCAGTTATTATGGCGCGCACCGAAGATGATTTAGCCCTGCGCGAACAAGCCTTAGGCTCACGTGACATAACGCAAAACCAAGCTAAAGAAAAATGCGGATTTCTTGGCACTGCCGCTTGTAATTCAGTGCATAAAACAGCTGAAGATGCTTTAACAACAGTGATGAAAAAATTAACTTCCATTATGTTTAAAGCGTGCGTGGAATTAAAGCCAAATACGCCTTTTGGCGAACGCCAAACCAGCACCTGGTGTAACGAAAATATTGCGATTCGATTTACCGCTTACGGCATGTGCACCACACCACCGACCAAAGAATTGGCCAAAGTGATTGCGGCTTTATTTAAATATGCTTTTGAACAAGCGCAACAAAAAGAATCAACTAAAGACAATAACAGTGAAAGCTTAAATAACCTTTCCGGCCACCCGCGCAAGAAAAATGGGAAAATAAAATATTGCCGAAGATTATTTTCTACACCAAAAAAATCAGATCCTGATCCCACACCTAAGCTAAAACTCAGCCCCAAGAATTAACGGACTCGATGAGTTTAAGCACTTGATGCATTATCCTAGAAAAGCAACTTAAAAGCGCTCCTGGGTAACACACAAATGTGATTAAAGATTAGATTGCATCAAAGCTGCTTCTCGCAATGACGTTGCGAGATTGCTTCGTCTTTACTATAACGACTTAAATCTTAACCCGGCACCGGCGTGGGCTTGGTGTTTGGAATAGGCGCCGGCGGTGTGGGTGACATTCTGATTTGTATAAATGCATTAGCCAATTGCGCTTTATCATCTTTAGTTAAAAACTTTTGTGTCACAAGTTCTTGGGTTTGCGCGCGAATACTATCCGCTAGGCTCGCATCTTCCAAGTCAGGCACAGCTTTTTTAATTGCCGCTAAAATCTCGACATTCTTTTTTAATACATCTAGTTGAGTTTGCTCGATACTTTGATACTTGCCAGGATCAGGCATAACATTATTCTGCTTCCAATTATTCATGCAAGTGAGTTCAACTTGTTGCGCCAAATGTAATTGCTGCACGATATATGTTCGCACTGTGGCTACATCAAAACCTAATTGATAGGCATAAGTTAACGTCGCGGTAAGAATCACGCGGTCGCGCACCGGAATAATCACTGGAATGGTATTACGATATTTATAAGCAGCAATTTTTTGAGCCAGCTCAAAGCGTTGGTTTACCAAGTTCAGTACATTGCTTACGCTGGATGAATCGGCATAGACTATGCCTATAAAGCTAAATAATAACCCAACGACTAAGTATTTGAATTGTCGCATGACCGCCTCCTTGCAAAAACCACTCACTTCATTGTTGATGATATATAAGAAGAGGTCAAGGCTTTAAACCATCAATAACGCTGTTAATGACTAATGCCTTATAGGTATTTAATTTATCTTTGTCTTTAAGGATATTGGAACGCGTCATAATACTACTAGAAACACTGCTTGCAATAAAAATACAAACTAATTCTGGATCAAGTTCAGGTTTTATTTCTCCTCTTTCTTGTAAAGCAATAATTTCATATTTCCAGCGATAAGGCGATAACGCACTGGCACGTAACTCCCTTGCATTTGCCTCTAAAGATTGCCACAAAATCATACGCACTAAGTTGACATCACTAAGCCAAAGTCGAAAACGTATCTCGATAAATTGACGAACAAATTCCTCTAAACCCAAGGCGGCCTTTGGCAAATTTGCAGGATCAATATGCAGAGCTTCTAAAAACGAGTTCTTCACTTCAACCCAAAGTTTGGCCTTAGTTTCAAAGTGGTGGAAAATCAAACTGTGATTGATCTTAGCCAGCTTGGCGATCTGGCTGATCGAGGTCGCCGCATAGCCTTGCTTGGCAAATAATTTACGCGCTGCACGGATAATTCCCTCACGAGTTTTGTCGCCAGAAACTCTTTTCACTCCATTTTTTTCAGTCACTTACTACTCCTACTATTAGGTGATTGACTGTTTAGTCAATTAAGCGTATTATTAGCTGACCAATTAGTCAATTAGAAAACTTAAACTCAGATTAATAGAAATGAGCAAACAATTCAAGATTAAAAAACTCAATGCGAATAGCCAGCCCTTTCGATTTCTTATCTTAATCGTTATGGTCATTGTGGCCGGTAATTTTGCTACCGATATGTACGTACCGGCACTGCCAACTATCACTCATGCACTTGGCACCAGTGACACCTTAGTGAAATGGACTTTAACCATTTTTATATTGAGTTTTAGCATCGGCCAATTAATTTATGGCACGCTATCCGATGCCTTTGGTCGACGTCGATTATTAATTACTGGATTGGGAATTGGTTTAGCCGGATCAATTATTTGCGCTCTGGCAAGCAGCATTGACTTATTGCTTTTGGGTCGGCTAATACAAGGCTTAGGACTTGCCGCCGCCCCTTGTCTGGCTCGCAGTATTTGTCGTGACACCGCCAATGGCATTAAGCTTGCTAAAATGTTTTCTTTTATTAGTATTGCCGTTATGTTATCGCCTGCCATTGCGCCTATAGCCGGTGGTTATTTGCAACATTATTTAGGCTGGCATAGTGTTTTCTTTGTCTATGTCGGTTGTCTTACCTTGCTAATCGGTTTTATTATTGTTTGGTTGCCTGAAACCAATCAAAAAATTGATCTAAGCAACATTAAACTTAATACATTATATAGCAAACATAAAATGATTTTATCAAATCGAGAGTTTTTAGGCTATTCACTTTGCGGCAGTATGGCCAAAGCTGGCATCATTATCTTTTTTATCCTAAGTCCATTTTTATTGCAGAATGTATTGCATGTTTCGGTAATTGAATATGTCTGGCTAACACTAAGTATTGTCATATCGGCCTTACTGGGTCGAATTTTAAATGCTATTCTACTGAATACTTTTGCACCTAAACAATTAATGACTGTTGGCAATGGGTTATTAATTTTAGCAACCACTGCCATGCTAATCACTTGCGCAGAAGGCTGGTTATCGGCGCCATTAATCATTGGGACGTTTAGTGTATACACGTTAGGTGCAAGCCTACTATTCCCCAATGCCAGCGCTGCAGCATTTAATTTATTTAATCATGCATTTGGTAATATTGGATCAATATATAGTTTTATCCAAAATTTTGGTTGTTTTACTATCGGCATTGCCGCGGCACATTCTAATAACTACAATGGCGTTAGTTTAGCTGTATTGTTATTAGTAACTGCTTTGATTAGCAATGTTGGCCAACATATTCTAGCTCGGAAAAGCACTGTATCTGCACTGCCTAAACCCGTAGTTTAGTGCGCAAATCAAATTCACTAAATCCTAATAAATCACTATCGAAATTCTTAGTTAACGCAATGGCTTTAAATAACTCACCCATTTCGGTCGGCATCATCAGCTGTTTTATCGCCTGGGTATGTTGAAAATAATCAACGGTGCCAGGATCGGTTAATAATTCACTGATACCACAATTTAATAAAAAGCCTGATTGATGCGTATAACCGACTAATTCTAATTCGTGCTCAATACCCGCCCGCGCTATTTGGGTGAAATTAACATGCGCAGTAATATCCTGAATGCCTGGATAAATTAAAGCCTCTGAATGCGCATGATGTTGAAAGTGACACATTAAAGTGCCCATATGCCGATCGGGGTGATAAAATTCATGCTCAGGAAACCCATAGTCAATTAATAAAATTAAACCGCGATTTAGACTCTCTGCAAGACTGGCAATCCAACCCGGAAATAAACAGTTTAATTCGCTTTGATAGCCATCAGCTAAATCAAGTTTTAAATTTTCAAAGCAGTCTTGTAGATGCTCAGAAGCTGACTCAAGTATTGGCACAAACTGGTCTTGCCGCCAATCCACAAAAAATTCTTTTAACTTTTTTTGCCACTCAAAGCGTCGCACTGGCAAAGCGTCAGCCACTTCATTGGCAAAAATCACACCTTCAATATTTTTTGGCAATTCATTTAACCAGATAACGCGCGGCAAAATGTCTGGCAAATGTTTTTTAATTAATGCTTGCTGGCGCGCTTGAAGTTCGGCACTTAATTCTAAAATATAATAATGTTCTGGCAAACAATCTTGTTTGTGCAAATATTCCAACACATTCACGGCCAATGTACCAGCACCCGCACCCAACTCAACAATATCACCGCCCCCTAATTCGGTTAAGACTTGCTGACATTGCCTAGCCACACAATAACTAAACAACGGCGAAATTTCTGGTGCAGTAATAAAATCACCATGCTTACCAAACTTTTGTAAGCCGCAGCGATAATAACCTTGGTTTGGTGCATATAAGGCTAACCGCATAAATTTAGCAAATGAAATTGGACCTTCACTGTGAATCACTTGGGCAATATGTTCGGCCACAGCCTGACTATGCTGTAATAGTTCAGCACTAGGAACGGGTAAATTTTCAGGGTGTTTATTCACGGTCTTTCAATTACCACGGCAACGCTATCTAATTCAATTAATTCAGCCGGGCGCTTGGTCAGCTGTAAACGTAGGGTGTTAAATTTAAAAGTTTGCATTAAGAAGTCCGCCAGTTGAGAAGCTAAAGTTTCAACTAAACGCCAACTTTTACGGGTGGTAAAATCACAACAGGCTTGTGTTACGGCAACATAATCAACGACATCATTTAATTCATCGGATTGTGACGCCACTGATAAATCCACTCCCGCTTCTAAATCAAGCCAAACTTTTTGCGGCCATTGCCGCTCTTTTGGCAAATCTCCAATCACAACCGGGATTTGTAATTGATTAAGAATTAATTTATCCATGCAGTGTTAAGAACCTTCTTGCTTCTCACGAATTTCCTGATAGGTTTTACAATCAATACATTTTACTGCTGTAGGTCTGGCTTCTAAGCGACGCAACCCAATATCGGCACCACAATCTTCACAAAACCCATAAGTACCACTGTCTAAATCTGCTAAGCTTTGTTCGATTTTTTTAATTAACTTCCATTCACGATCACGGGTGCGAAGCTCTAAGGCAAAACCCTCTTCTTGCGAAGCACGATCTACCGGGTCTGGGAAAGTCATTTGCTCGGTTTGCAAATGTTCTACGGTATCATCCATATCTTTCATCAGCCGCTCTTTCCAAGCAATTAAAATGCCGCGAAAATGACCGCACATACCATCACTCATATACTCTTCGCCACGCTTTTGCTTGTACGGAGTGACCTCGATACCACCCGCCACATTAATATCTGCTGTTGATTTCTTCGTTGCCATTAAACAGACCCTCGACCAAATTGTTCAAAAAATTAAGGCCCCCAATGGGGCACCATAAGATAGTGGATTTATGTAAGTATAGCAAGCCAAATTAAATAATCTTTCCTGGCT
>JAHZKQ010000172.1 GCA_022600315.1 Gammaproteobacteria bacterium | reverse complement strand
TCGCTATTTTTCTTTTATGAATTTATTCAGATGAACATGTTTGATTCTATCAGCCGTTTTTTACTGCATGATTTTCATATTAATGCTGCTGAGCTTGGCAGAATGTCGGCTTTTTACTTTGTAGCCAATGTTATCTTTTTATTTCCTGCGGGTGTTTTGTTAGATCGTTGTTCAACTCGTAAGGTTATTTTAACGTCATTGTCTATTTGTATCGTTGGTACAGCAGCATTTGCGTATTCAACTTCGGCGAGTTGGGCGACATTATTTCGTTTTTTAACGGGGATTGGGAGTGCGTTTTGTTTTTTAAGTGTCATTCGCTTGGCTTCGCGTTGGTTTCCTTCAAATAAAATGGCATTTGTGACGGGTATTGTGGTGACGGTGGCAATGGCTGGTGGTATGGTGGCGCAGACCCCATTGTTACTTTTAGTGAAGGCTATTAATTGGCGACATGCGTTGTTATTAGATGCAGCTTTTGGGGTGATAATTTTTATTCTAATCATGGTTTTTGTTAAAGACTATCCGGCAGAAAAAGCTGATTTACATGCTAAAGAATGTAGTATGTTATCCAGATTGGGTTATTGGAAAAGCATGGGGATGGCTTTTTTAAATTTTCAGAACTGGTTAGGTGGTATTTATACTTGCTTGATGAACTTACCAATTATTGTGTTGGGTGGTTTGTGGGGCGCGTTATATTTGATTGACTCGCAACATTTAACCGAAGCGCAGGCGACAACGGTTGCCTCGATGTTATTTTTAGGAACCATTATCGGCTCCCCTTTGGTAGGGTGGATTTCAGATAAGATTGCCTTGCGACGTCAGCCAATGATGTTTGGCTCAATATTATCATTGCTGTTGATGGTGTTTGCCACTCAAACTGGGCACTTGAGTTTCTATAGTTTGTTATTCTTGTTTTTATTTATTGGTTTAACAACTAGCACACAAATTATTGGTTATCCATTGGTGGCTGAAAGCGCTCCGAAATCAATTATCGCAATGTCAGTGAGTGTGGTTAATATTACCACTCAAGCAGGAATTGCATTATCACAACCTATTTTTGGTTATTTAATGGATCATAAAGCCTACGTGCGCTTGCATCATTATGTACGACATTTTGTGCGCAGTGATTTTAGTTGGGCCATGTGGTTATTTCCCGCAGGCTTTATGGTTGCATTTATGGCGGCTTTTCTTTTAAGGGAAACGCACTGTATTCGACGTCTTGAAGATGAAGCCCAATGCGAACGATAGCCTTTGCTTTGCTACTATTTATTTTAACGGCGTGCTCACCAAAACCACCATTAAAGCAACACGATATTTGCCAAATCTTTCGTTTGCAACCCAGCTGGTATTGGGCAGCACAAGCATCTGCAAAACGTTGGCATATTCCAATCGCTGTGCAAATGGCAATCCTACACAAAGAATCACATTTTCGTGCTGGCGCTATTCCACCGCGGCACTATATTTGGGGTTTTATCCCTTGGTTTAGAGCGAGTTCTGCTTATGGCTATGCGCAAGCGATCGATGCCACTTGGCAACTTTATCAATTAAAAACTGGGCGGCATGGTGCGAGTCGGAGTAATTTTAAAGACGCCACTGATTTTATTGCTTGGTTTGCTGAACGCGCGCATCGTGAATTAGGTATTTCAAGAGCTAATGCCTATGCCTTATATCTCGCTTATCATCAAGGCATTGAAGGTTATCGCGAGCACAGTTATCGGCATAATATTCACTTAATTCATAATGCCTTTCATGTTGAAAGCTATGCAAATCTATATCAAAGGCAATTATACCGTTGCGAAAAAAACTTGCCGAAAAAACCCTGGTGGCGATTTTGGGATTAGGCGTGAATAAAGTTAAGGGCTAATAATTTTCTCACAATTTCTGAGCGACGATGGCAGTTGAGTTTGGTTTTAATAGATTCAATATATTTTTCAATAGTGCGCGCGGAAATATTTAATTGGCTGGCAATCTCTTTACTACTCATGCCGCGGACAATGCATTTGGCGCATTCAAACTCGCGTTTGGTGAAGTAGCTTTTATCATTTAGCCAATAACGTTGAGTGCTAATGGAATCAATAAACCCCTGCTTATCTGGTAAGCTTAAAGTATCTGTTTTGTGTGCAGAGAGATTTCCTGGGTGGGGTAGTATGATGCGCTGCTGTTGGTAGTTTCGAATTAAGGGCTGAGATTTCTCTTTAAAGTAATTAATAAATTTATGTAATAAACCCAGGTGGCTTAAATAAAAGTTGGTCGCTTGATGGAAATTTTTATGGGCGCCAAAAGAATAAAAGCAATGATAATCTGCTAGTTTTTCTACGATCATAAAGCGGTGGTCAATATTAAAATATTCACGTCCATCACGAATCAGCGCATCATCGGGGCAGGCATCCCATGAATAGTATCCAGTGTCAAACTGATTGAGCGGTGTTTGTATATAAGGAATTTGATAGAACTTGTGCTGAAAAAAATATTCAACCCAATTTGCATTACTGGTCAAATAGATTCTTGAGCCATCATTATAGCGTATTAGCTGGGTGAAATAACTGATGGGGGTATGCTCGAAAAGTGGTTGACAGATGTGGTCTACATCCGTGCATGAGGTCAAAGCGATATGGTTTTCTTTGATTAGCATAAGGCTAGAATTATAAACCCATTAAACCACCTAGGGCTACTAGTATAAAACAG
>JAHZKQ010000171.1 GCA_022600315.1 Gammaproteobacteria bacterium | reverse complement strand
CCAGCCAGCCCTATGTTGGCCAAAATATGTATGTCGAAATTGGCACGGGTTATACCTATACCAACTGGTCAAAAATGGCGGCCAGTGGTTTAGGTGTTTATCAAACAGTTACTCAAAATCGTCATGGTGGCGTGATTGTTGGCGCCATTATTGGCTATCAATATTGGCATTATTTAATGACAGAATTTGGCTACCTTTATTTGCCATTATCTAAAGGGACTTCGACGGCAGGGAATATACAGGCCAGAAATTGGTTGGCTTATTTTGCGGCCAAATTAATGGTGCCACTTTTTAGGCAGTTATCATTTACGGCGAAATTGGGAATAGGCTATCACCAGCTAAGATATTCTGATACTGGCGCGGCCATTTTTTCTGAATATGCTAGAATTTGGACACCTATTTTTGGCGCTGGCTTGCAATACCAACTACCAAAAAATATTTACCTTGCCGTAGAGTGGTTGCGTGTTCCGCAATATACTAACTCTGGTCGACAATCGCATCGACTACCTTCAAGTGATTTATTTATGGCAAGTGCGGGTTATCGTTTTATTTTTTAAGCAATCCATAAGGGTTTTGTTTATTATTTATGCGTAATTGCTTGCGAAGATAAGTTATTTTTATTCCTATTCATTCGGGCCTTGTGAATTCTGAAACTATTCGGTAATATTTCTTTGGTATATATTTTCTTTGTTTAATTAATTAGATAGAGAAAACTGTCTAGGCGATGGAATGCAGTGAGGCGTTCCATTTTTTTGTATTGGTCGATAGAGGGGAAAAGAATGTCGATTAAAAGAAATTTATTATTAGCAACCGCAGGTGCGGTAGCTTGTTTGGCCGCTTCTGCAGCCATGGCGGGTGGTCCTGATCACGTGCAAGCCGCTGGGTTTAATCCTTATGTCTATGGTGAGCTTGATTTAGGTTATGCTTATTCAGACTGGGGAACTTATACCGCCAACGTTGGTAATGGTATTGGTGCTGCAGGTACAGTCGTTAACGGTAACCGCAGAGGTGGTTTTACAGTGGGTGGTGAGATTGGTTATGCGCCGATTCGCTATATTTCTGCTGTTGCTGGTGGTTTTTATCTACCACGCGTTACTAGCACTGCAGCGGGTACGGGAATCAATAACTGGTTTATTTACGCTGGCCCAAGAATTAATGCACCGATCTGGAATGGTGTGAGTGTGTTTGCTGAAGGTGGCGTGGCTTATCGTGCGTTAGGTGGCACTAATGGTGCGCCGAATGGCGATTACTGGACACCAGTCTATGGCGCTGGTTTGCAATATGATATCAACGAGAGTTTTTATCTAGCAGCGAAATGGATGCGTGTACCTGGTCATAGTAATGTGACTCGTTTAGGTGATCGCGCACCTAGCACAGATTTATTCTTAGGCGCTGGCGGCTATAAATTTATGGTCTAGAATCAGACGCTTATGCTGAATCTTAGGGGGCTTAGGCCCCCTTTTTATTGAGCTTGAAATTGTTCTATTCGGCCCCATATGCTAAGCAACAGTCATTTTTGCTAACCATTGGGGGATTATCATGCCAACTTCTGCCGAGTCTCAAACTTTAAGTTTTCAAACTGAGGTCAAGCAACTGCTTAATCTGGTTGCCAATGCACTTTATAGTAATAAAGAAATCTTTTTACGCGAACTAATTTCAAATGCCTCTGATGCGGCAGAAAAGTTACGCTATGAAGCCTTAACGGATAACGCACTTTATGGTAACGATTCTGAACTTAAAATTTGGGTAAGTTTTGATAAGGATGCTAATACAGTCACCATCCGTGATAATGGTATTGGCATGAGTCGTGAGGAAGTGATTGAAAACTTAGGCACGATCGCAAAATCCGGTACTCAAGCTTTTAAAGATATGCTTGAAGCGGGTAAATCCAAAGATGCGGCCTTAATTGGTCAGTTTGGGGTAGGGTTTTATTCGGCCTTTGTGGTGGCCGATAAAGTCGTTGTAAAAACTTTGCGTGCTGGCATGCAAGAAAGCCAGGGCGTGGTTTGGCAATCTGATGGGCAGGGTGAATACACCATTGAAAATAGTGAACGCAGTCAGCGTGGCACGGAAATTATTTTACATTTAAAAGAAGAGGCCAAAGAATTTTTAGACGGCACGCGTTTGCGCACCGTAATCGCTAAATATTCTGATCATATTATGTTGCCGATTATGATGCAGAAAATTGAGCCACCTAAAGCGGCCAAAGACGGTGAAGAGGCAGCGGATGAAACGGTAATTTTAGAAGATGAAGTGGTGAATAGTGCGAAAGCTTTATGGGCATTGCCAAAAAGCCAAATTAAGGCCGAAGAATATAATGCTTTATATAAGCATATTGCGCATGATTTTGAAGACCCGCTGGCTTGGGCGCATAATCGCGTGGAAGGTAAATTAGAATATACCAGCTTGCTTTATATTCCGGCTCGGGCACCGTTTGATTTATATCACCCAGAAGCTCGTCGTGGGTTAAAGCTTTATGTGAAACGCGTTTTTATTATGGATGATGCCGAGCATTTTATGCCGATGTATTTACGTTTTGTGAAAGGTATTATCGATAGCAATGATTTACCGTTAAATATTTCTCGGGAAATTTTACAATCCAATCGTGTTATCGATAAAATTCGTAGTGCCTGTGTAAAACGGATTTTAACAACCTTAGAAGATATGGCGGAAAATGATAAAGAGAAATACGCCAAATTTTGGGAGCAGTTCGGTAGTGTCATTAAAGAAGGTCCGGCTGAAGATTTTGCCAATAAAGACCGGGTTGCAAAATTACTTCGGTTTAGCTCCACCCATACTGACCAAGCTACGCAAGATGTTGCCTTAACTGACTATGTCAGTCGTATGAAGCCTGAGCAAAAACACATTTATTATCTAACCGCGGATAATTTCACCGCGGCGCAAAATAGTCCACTATTAGAGATGTTCCGTAAAAAAGGCATTGAAGTGTTATTACTATCTGATCGAGTGGATGAATGGCTAACGAGTCATTTACAGGAATTTGAAGGCAAGAGTTTGCAATCGATATCAAAAGGCGAATTAGATCTGGGTGATATGGAAGATCCAGAAGTTAAAGAGCAGCAAGAAAAGCAACAGCAAGCTTTTAGCGAGGTGGTTAAGAAAATTAAAACCGCGCTCGGCGAAGAGCGAGTGAAAGACGTGAGAATCACACACCGCTTAACCGATTCGCCAGCGTGTGTGGTGTTTGATGACAATGAATTAAGTGGTCATATGCAGCGTTTATTGCAATCTGCCGGTCAAGAGTTTGCGGCGTCTAAACCAATTTTAGAGCTCAATCCTGAGCATCCGATTAATGAGCGTTTACGTTCGGTTGCAGACGATGAAAAATTAAAACGCTGGTCGGGGATTTTATTAAATCAAGCTTTATTGGCTGAAGGCGAACAATTAAAAAATCCGGCGGGGTTTGTAAAAGATTTAAATCAGTTATTGATTGAGTTGACTTAAAATTGGGGTCAAGTCTTGAAGGATCCCCATAAAATTTTAAGGGTTCGTGCTCGATGGCTTTAGAAACCACGGAGTTTAATTGGTCCAAAAGATTAAAACGAAGGGTCTCTTTCCCCACGCCTGTGTATAGACCGGAGACATAGGTAACAGGTGTTCGGAGACATGGGTGACACCTATCTAGCGACTAATTATCGATATCAGAAACCCTTAAGTCGAGACTTCTGCAGCTAAATTGTGTGATTCATAGACATCGTTTCAATTTGCGTGTAGCCATTTCTTGATGATAATTCGCATTTTGAATATGCTCATTCTCAGGGACATACTTGCTATTTATTTCTTCTGACAGAGGCGTTTTGTCAGCTAACTGATGCACAATATCACAAGGCGTTTTTCCACCTAATGAACCATGAGGGCGATGCCAGTTATAAAAAAATTGCCACTCTCCAAGCTCTTCTTGTAATTTGTCAAAATCTAACAAATCAACCAGCGCATAAAATTCAGCTAGATCCGTTTTTTGTGAACGCTCTACTTTACCATTTAAGTGTGGTGAAGCAGGCTTATTAGGACGAAATTTAATGCTATAACTCATAAGTTTTCTTTGTACTTTTTCAGCAAAAAATTCTTGGCCTCTATCCGTTTGCAAGCGTTCGATAGGGAATGGGAATTCTTCAATCATCGCGTCAATAAAATCTAACGTGTTTTTGCCATTTGCCCGATGATAAAGCTTTAGTACACGCCATCTAGAGCAATCATCCACCGCTGTATATTGATAAATGCCGGGCGCTATTTTACAGGTATCCGCTTGTATTCTATCGCCCGGAATTGGCCGCTGATAACGCTTAAACTTCTTCTTACGCTTTAATTTTACAATGGGGGCTGCTTTAGCTTGCGTTAACGCTTTATGGATCGTTGCTAACGATAGTAAACATCGATCTAACCTAAGCAGTTCAGTTTGAATACGGCGAGCACCAATGTTGCGTTGTTTTCGGAGCAATAATATCCTATTGCGAAGTTCATCTGTTAGTTTCTGGCTTGGACTGTGATGTGGACGCTTACTTAAATTTTTTAGACCATCTATACCTTTTTCTTGATAGCGTTT
>JAHZKQ010000170.1 GCA_022600315.1 Gammaproteobacteria bacterium | reverse complement strand
TTCACAATAAACTTAATAATGTCGCAAATCGCTCCGGAAAATAATACGGCTAATACGATAAAGATAGCGATAGCTGCTAACTCACGGCGCTTTAAACACCAAGCAATAATCGCCAAAAGAGCTAAGGGGATCAATGATGTTGAGCCATAACCAAAAAAAGACAGGGCATAGCCAATCTTAAATAACCCATTAATTTGATTGGCCTGCTGGAAGAATTCAGTGAGATGGCGATCCCAGTAAAAATAACTAAAAACTGCTAATGCAAACCAAATTAAAACAAAAATTGGATTGCGTAATAGACGACAATAACTCTCAAATCCTCGCATCATTTTCCTACTATTGTTGATATAAAGCCAGACTCACTTTACGCGATCGACTATAATTAAAACCATTGATTTTACCAACCAAATGTAAATTACAATACGAGCATTGCCTTATTAAGTCTTTAACTTGATCCTGCCCCACTAAAACCAAGGAACTTTTTTGTTTTTTCAAGACGTTAACCGCAGACTCTAAGCTTGCACCTCGCACCATATGAGTCCCTAATAAAAATACCAGACTAGGCTCTTGATAGCCAACTGCCAATAAGGGTTGTTTGGCGCTAATCGATCCTGGGACTTTATTATGGATTAGCTTAACAAGCCGTTGGCTGACCCAAATTGGCTGCCAACTTGGCAATACTATTTCATATAAGCTACCCATAAATAACACTGTACCTGCAATTGCAAATATACAAGCTCGAAGCCAGGTCGAACGCGCCAGGCAAATCCAAACAATGATAATCGTCAGTACAATCACAGCGCCAGCAAATAGACTCATCAATGATAGCTTATGCCAAAATAAATACGGCGCTAAATTAACCGCTACCGCTAAACCTAAGCCATACAACGTCCACAAGACATACTGTAAGCGCGCCAAAAAGCGCGGTATTTTCGGCATATACTCAGACTTTAATTGTAATATGCCCAGCGCCACTAATAACGCCAAAGCTGGATAAACAGGCAGCACATATTGCGGTAATTTAGTTGGCACTAATTCAAAAAACAGCCACGATGGAATGATCCAAGCAATTAAAAAGCGGCCGGTAAACCCCCGCCTTTGCTGCCAAGCCCAAACAATACCTTGCCACAAAAAAAGCGACGCAGGCCAAAACATTAACGTTAGAATACCGACAAAAAATCCCGGTGGTAACCCATGCCCCTCTTGACCACCAACCAGTTTAGGCGCCACATCACCGCGAAGCATATCCATTAGAAAATTGCTTTTACCCATTAAACTTAGCGGCAAAAGCCAAGTTAAAGTTAGAACTAACATTAACAATAGACCCCTACCTGGCTTGATTTGTTTGAGCCAATGAAATTTGCGCTCAATACAACATAAACCAATAATGGTCAGTACTCCAACCAAAGGTGTAATGCCTTTAATTAAAATACCTGCACTTAAGCCTAACCAAAATAACCAAAAACCCCACTTATCATTGTGCTGCTCTTTATAATTAGCATAACAACGCCATAAACCTAACTGCATCACTACCATTGTGAATAATAGCATTGCATCAGTAACAATAAGATGCGCTTCAATAATTAAAAGCAAACTCGAAGCCAAAATTGCTGAAGCCAATAACGCTGCTTTTTCACCAACAAAGCGCCTCGCCCCAGCAAATAGCATTAATACTGCCAATAAGGCCCCTAATGCCGAAGGCAAACGATAAGGCCAAACGCTTTTAAGATTTTTGACACGAGTAAGTTTTACCGCTAGAGCCTGCAACCAATAAATGCCGGGGGGTTTTAAATGTCGCGGACGATTTTGAAACTTAACTTCCAAGTAATCACCCGTTTCTAACATTTGCTTGGTTGCCTGAGCAAAATGCGCGGCATCACGGTCCGTAATTGGCAGCACAACAATACCTGGCAAATATAGTAATAAACATAATAAAGTTAATAAAATATATGATTTTGTGGTTGTCATACTGTGATCCGTTAAGCTGATGCTTCTGCTAAGCAGGGTTGTTTGAGTATTTCACTAGCTGAATGTTGCTGTGCTTTACGGCCAATGCTGTAATAAGTAAAACCAAGACCAGTTAAATAATTAGAATCATAAAGATTACGTCCATCAAAAATAACTGCTGCATTTAATTGCTGTTTAATCGCTTGAAAATCTGGACTCCTGAAAGCTGGCCATTCGGTCATAATCACTAAAGCATCAGCATTTTCAGTGGCCGCAAGGGCTGAATCATAAAGCTTCAAAGCTGAGTGATTCGAGTAAGCCTTTGCAAAAACTTGCATCGCCTCTGGATCATAAGCTTGCACCTTGGCACCCGCCGCCCACAAGCCTTCAATTAATACTCGTGATGGAGCTTCTCTAATGTCATCCGTATTGGGTTTAAATGCCAAACCCCAAATAGCAAAGGTTTTGCCATTTATAGAGCCGTAATGGTGCTTGATTTTTTCTAGTAAAACTTGTTTTTGCAGGAGATTAATCGCATGCACAGCCTTTAGTAGCTCAGGCTCATAATCTTGATCGCGCGCCATTCTAATTAAGGCCTGAATATCTTTTGGAAAACAAGAACCGCCATAACCACAACCCGGATAAATAAATGAATAACCAATTCGAGGATCAGCACCAATCCCTAAGC
>JAHZKQ010000169.1 GCA_022600315.1 Gammaproteobacteria bacterium | reverse complement strand
GTTTTGGCGGTTCGCCGGTATGGTTAGCGGTGATTATTACCTTCATATTTGTGACTATCTTGGCTTTATATTATGCCTTGCAAGGTTGGTTGGCAGCACGATTTTTCCAGCGTCAATCGATGTGGGTGAAATGTTTTTTATTATATCCGGCCTTATGGGTGGTATTTGAATGGTTGCGAGGTTGGTTGTTTACCGGCTTTCCATGGCTTTTTATCGGTTATAGTCAGTTGTATTCGCCGTTGGCGGGGTTTGCGCCAGTGTTGAGTGTCTATGGGGTTGGTTTGGCAGTAGCCTATATTGCAGCAAGTTTGGCCTTGTTGGCGAATCGCACGGGGTATTTTGCAAAAACCGTGGCAGTTTTTATTATTATTTCACTGGCAGCGGTGGGGTTTGGTTTAACGAAAATACATTGGACTCAATCAACGGGCAAAGCCTTAACGGTTAGCTTGGTGCAGGGTAATATCAAACAAAAATTAAAATGGCAGCCGCAAGAAATTCGAGATATTTTGCAAACCTATAAAAAACTTACTGCAAAACATTGGCGCAGCGATCTTATTATTTGGCCAGAAGCGGCAATCCCCGCTTTGCCAAGTCAAGTGATGCCTTTTTTGGCAGCCATGAATCGCCTTGGTAAACGTCACCACACGACATTAATTTATGGTGAGCCAACTTATGACCCGGTGCATCAGGCCTATTATAATGCGATGTTTCTCGCCGGCCAAAATCAAGGAGTCTATTATAAACGGCATTTGGTTCCATTTGGTGAATACACGCCCATGTTAAATATTTTTAAACCATTATTGTCGGGCTTAAATATCCCCATGTCAGATTTATCTAAAGGCCCAGAAAAACAAGTGATGCTAATGTTAGGCAAAACAAAAATTGCCGCCTTTATTTGTTATGAAATTGCCTATCCTGAGGCGGTGCGAAAATACACGCAAGATACAGGGTTGATTATTAGCATTACTGATGATAGTTGGTTTGGGCAATCGATTGCGCGTGATCAGCATTTGCAGATTGCGCAAATGCGGGCGCTAGAGACGGGGCGCTATGTATTATTGGCAAGTAATAATGGCATTACGGCAATTATCAAGCCTAATGGCCGAGTGCTTAGTGCTTTAGCACCAGATAAAGCGGGCGTATTGACCGGTAAAATTCAACTTAAAAGCGGTAGCACGCCATTTCTTCAGCATGATAACTGGGCATTAATGATTATTGTTCTTGGGCTATTATTGTTAGCTATTTTTGCGGTGGTGGTCAGTGAATGACTCCAATTTAATATGTTTTTGTTTTAAGATTTTTAATATTTTTGGTAAAGCGCGTTTAGCTGCCTTATAACCGGCTAAATACATTTGGTATTTGTCATCCAAATCAAATGTACCTACCGTGCCAACTTTAGGATGAATCACCAATGTTGCGCCATCGGTGCTTAATCGTGTTAGCCGACGCCACATAAAATCATAGGCGCGATTATAAATACCCGCCGCGCTATAGGGTAGATCTTTGGGTAAGTGTTTAGAAATATTGACCGCAATAATAATTTTAGGATGAAAGCGTTTAGCAATATCCACTGGCACCGGGTCAACCACGCCACCATCAATTAACGTATGGCCATACAAGGTGGGTGGAATAATCGCGCCAGGTAACGCGGTTGAAGCTAAAATAGCTGGCGCAATTGGTCCGCTCTGGATTACATAAGTTTGGCCATTGCTAAGATCGGTGGTGGCCACTACTAATTTAATTGGCAATTGCTTAAAACGGCGCGCATGAGTATGCGCGAGGATAAATTTTTCCAAGTGGTGGCCCTTAATAATGCCGCGCATATTGGGAATATTGCTAATATCGGCAAAATCAAAAAAACCGGCATGGATTAAGGTTTGATAGACTTGTTGTGGATTTTGGCTATCGGCATAAAAAGCTCCAACCAAGCTTCCCGAACTTGCACCAACAATTAAATCCACCGGAATATGTGCCGCATGTAAAACTTGCAGCACGCCAATATGCGCATACCCACGCGCACCACCACTGCCAAGCACCAAGGCGACTCGCGGTCGATGTTTTAACTTAGTTGCCGGTGGTGGTGTTTTAGGAATATCAATTTTTGGGGCAAAGCCGGCGCAATTGCAAAGCAATAAGCTTATTAATCCAATCACAATAATATTTAGGCGGTATTTAAGCATATTATTATTTCGATCAAGGTTGATAAGCTTTGTGAGGGCGCGCTTCTGTCGTTGCCAAAGTTCTATTTCCATCTTCCGTTGCCCAAAGTGCTACGGCACTTTGGGCCAAGCTTTGTTCATTGCTGGCTGTGGGCCGCGCTAATTCCTCTTCTTTAGCCGCCGACAGCGTTATTTCAGCGATATATTTTTTGGGTCGTTCACCGGTTTGTTCTTGAAGTTGAACTGCTTTTTGTTGGCTAGCTGGAGAGAGTTTCAAGCCTGGGTTTTGTAGTAGAGGTTCTATTGCATCGGGAAAGACTGGACTGTTTTGTTCAAGAAGAAATTCGATAATATCAGTTAAATCTG
>JAHZKQ010000168.1 GCA_022600315.1 Gammaproteobacteria bacterium | reverse complement strand
TTTCCGTTATAGTCGTGAAGATAAATCAGTGGCAGCGTTTTTTACTGGCCCGCATGCGCATGCTTTGCAACAAGCAGCCGTTAAAAAATGGAATAAAATTTATGCTGCAATTAATGGTGAATTGCCAGAGATCTTGGTAAATTATCCGCATCCTTAAATCTAAAGCCACGGTATCTAATTTGTTATATTGCTAATTTTTCACTTTGCTGGAGAGGGTATGAGAAGGTTAAGTTCCGTGCTATTTGTTAACTGTTATATATCGCGCTACACTTTATCCAAGCTGTTTAATGGACGCATTGGAATCAGTTTGGAAATGGCAGTTCGGTTGGCTATTGTTTTTAAAACTGATGCTGAGTTTTGGGTTAATTTGCAGGCAAGTTATGATTTATGTCCAGTTTTAGAGCGCTAATCTTTTTTCTTAAAAAAATCGACAATTTCTACAGGCATTAGTGCTGGATCAATTTTTTGGGCGATATGGCAGTAGGCATAGCATTTTATGATGGTATAGATTGTGCTGTTAATTGAACTTATAATTAATACTAAAATTGCGCTGATTGCGGTGCCAATCGCGACATTGGGATGGCCGCCAAAATACAGACCTATTAAAAAAGGAATCAGGCTGATGATTATCAAAGGCAAAAAAATAATGCCTAAATGAAAATTTGGATTGACTTGGTTGCCCCAGTGTTTTTGCATCAGCTGACTGGAAGTTTTTAATGATTCGGTTACGGAAGTTTTATCGCAAACCAATACCGGAATTACAAGATAACTAGCAATTCCCCAGTTAAGTCCAGTTAAGTATTTTTTAATGAGCTTGAAACGATGCCAGTTTTCGGCCCAGCCTTCAATAACGCGTAAATGCACGCCGAAGATGCAAATAACGACGGTCCATTTAAGCAGTTTTTTTAGTAAGGCATTGGTGGTTTTAAAGCTACTGCGCAGGCTGGTTTTGCCTTGGGTCCAAATAGCAATAATGGCTGCGGTTAAGGCGGTGTAAAAATAAATATGAAAAAAATGATGGAAGATGAAATAAATCATCAAAATAACAATGGGTACCACAATGGTAACCCAGGTTAACTGATTGGCTTTAATGGCCATTAACTCATGATGATAGATAGGTGAGAAAAATAGTGCGAATACCGCAAGACAAATCAGATGATTGGTGATCACATAGAACAACAAGCTTTTATGCTGGCGCATTAGCCCAAAGCTAGATCGGCATAACAGCCAGCCAGATTCTAATCGTGATGGCATGCACAATTTCCTCATATTTCACTTGAATTATCATTGTAACATTTCTAAACTGAGCCGCTATGAATTATGTCACCGATGATTTTGATTATGACCTGCCGTCTGAGTTAATCGCTCAGTATCCGCTGACAGAGCGCTCAGCTAGCCGTTTGTTGGCGCTTGATATCGTCAGAGCCAATTGGCAGCATCGGCAATTTACCGACTTAATCAGCCTGCTTAAACCGAATGACATTGTGGTCCTAAACGATACTCGGGTGATTCCAGCACGTCTATTTGGCCATAAAGCCAGTGGTGGGGCGATTGAATGCTTGTTGGAGCGGCTTTTAGCAGACAACCAAGTTTTGGCGCATATTCGCGCCTCAAGGGCGCCTAAGCCCGGTGGTGAGCTGATTTTGGCTGGTTATCGAGTGACGGTATTGTCCCGTGAGACGGATCTGTTTCGCCTGCAGTTTCCCGAGGCGATTGATCTTTTGCAGCTACTGGATGAAGCTGGGCAGATGCCATTGCCGCCTTATATTGAACGTAAGCCTGAGGGTCGCGATAAGGCACGCTATCAAACGGTATTTGCTAAAACGCCTGGCGCAGTAGCCGCGCCGACCGCCGGACTACACTTTGATCAAGCTATGCTAGACCAATTAGCAGCTAATAATATTGCTCATGCGTACGTGACCTTGCACGTTGGAGCCGGTACTTTTCAGCCGGTTCGTACTAATGATTTGGCTGGACATCATATGCACTCGGAGTGGTTATCGGTGCCAAAAATTACAGTTGAAAAAATCGAACAGGCCAAAGCCAAAGGCGGTCGGGTGGTGGCGATTGGTACCACAGTATTGCGTTCTTTGGAGACGGCGGCTGCCGCGGGTGTATTATCAACCTATGAGGGCGATACAGACTTATTTATTAGGCCAGGTTTTAAATTTAATTGCGTTGATGTTTTGTTGACTAATTTTCATCTGCCGCGTTCGACTTTGCTGATGTTGGTGGCGGCATTTGGTGGTTATGAATTGGTAATGCAGGCCTATCAAGCTGCGATTAGTGAAGCCTATCGATTTTTTAGTTATGGTGATGCGATGTTGTTACACGCATGCTAAGATGGTTTTAAATTACATTAAGGAGTTTTCTATGACTTATGCCAAGATCGAAGTGCCTGCGGTAGGCGATAAAATTGAAATCACAGACGGCGCACTAAAGGTGCCTAATAAGCCGATTATCCCCTTTATTGAAGGTGATGGCATTGGTATTGATATTACTCCAGTGATGCGCAAGGTGATTGATGCGGCGGTAGAAAAAGCCTATAAAGGCGAGCGCGAAATTAGTTGGATGGAAGTTTATGCCGGCGAGAAATCCACTAAAATTTATGGTGCTGATGAATGGTTACCTGAAGAAACTTTAAGCGCCATTAAAGATTATCATGTAGCGATTAAAGGCCCGTTAACCACACCGGTTGGCGGTGGCATTCGTTCATTAAATGTTGCCTTGCGCCAAAAAATGGATTTGTATTTATGTTTGCGGCCCGTGCGTTATTTTAATGGTGTGCCAAGTCCTGTTAAACATCCAGAAAAAGTTGATATGATCATCTTTCGAGAAAACTCCGAAGATATTTATGCTGGTATCGAGTGGGAGGCGTTTTCAGATGAAGTTAAAAAAGTGATTCACTTTTTGCAAAGTGATATGGGTGTGACTAAAATTCGTTTTCCAGAATCCAGCGCGATTGGAATTAAGCCAGTTTCTAAAGAAGGTACGTTTCGTTTAGTACGTCGTGCTATTCAATATGCAATTGACAATAATCGCAGCTCAGTGACTTTAGTGCACAAAGGTAACATTATGAAATTTACCGAAGGCGCATTTAAAAACTGGGGTTATGAAATTGCTAAACAAGAATTTGGTGCGAAAGATTTAGATGGTGGTCCTTGGCAGGTTCTAAAGAATCCTAAAACTGGCGAAGAAATTGTAATTAAAGACGTGATTGCCGATGCGTTTTTGCAGCAGATTTTATTACGTCCGGCGGATTACGATGTAATTGCCACCTTAAATTTAAATGGTGATTATATTTCTGATGCATTAGCGGCTCAAGTAGGCGGTATTGGGATTGCGCCCGGTGCGAATATTGGTGACGCTACAGCATTATTTGAAGCGACCCACGGTACTGCACCTAAATACGCCGGACAAGACAAAGTCAACCCTGGTTCATTAATTTTATCTGCCGAAATGATGTTAAGACATTTAGGTTGGGTTGAAGCGGCGGATTTAATTATTAAAAGTATGGAAGCGGCAATTGCCAATAAAACTGTAACTTATGATTTTGCGCGTTTGATGGATGATGCTGCCGAGGTCAGCTGTTCTGAGTTTGGTGATCAAATGATTGCGAAGATGTAGAGTACGATTGTTTGTCTAAGAAGCATTTTGCCCCATTGTATTGGGTTTCTAGCTTATATTTTTCGCAGGGCTTGTCTTATAGTGTGGTAGGGCTATTAGCGCTGATTATGTATAAGAACTTTGCTGTCTCAAATACTAAAGCAGCGCTTTATAGTAGTTTATTATTGTTGCCGTGGGGATTGAAATTTTCTTGGTCATTTGCGTTGGAACGCTTAGCCACGAAAAAGCTTTTGATGATAGTAGCGCAATTAATTTTAGCGGTATTATTTTTAGGTTTAGCTATTGTGACAAGTAAAGATTATTTTATTATAGCGAGTATGGTTTTATTTTTATTGATGGGTTTTGTTGCCGCGAGTTTTGATATTGTCTCTGATGGATTTTATTTAACAAATTTATCACCTTTAAATCAAGCGATGTTTATTGGCGTGCGGACATTATTTTTCCAGGCGGCGCGGTTTGGTTGTCAGGGGTTTTTATTGATTGCGACAGGTTATTTATTGTTGCACTATAGTGTAATATTTTCTTGGTCAATTGTTTATATGGTGCTGGCAATATTACTATTTAGTTTGGCGCTGTATCATACATTAGTATTGCCACAAACAGAACAGGCAGTAAAAATTAGCACTCCAAATTGGCTGCTGGAAAACTTTAAGTCAAGTTGGCGGCAGTTTTTTAAGTTGCCAAATATTGTTTTATTTATAGTTTTTTTGTTGCTGTATAATTTTCCAGAGGCGCAGCTGATAAAAGTTGTGCCTTTGTTTTTATTGGATAATTATAGCAATGCAGGTTTGCAGTTAACTAATGTTGAGGTTGGATTAATTATTGGCGTGTTTGGTTGTGCGTGTATGGTTGTAGGGGCTTTGCTGTCAGGTTGGTTATTGAAGCGTTTTGCTTTCAATACGGTACTACCTAAGGTGTCTTTGCTAACGATGTTGGCGAATTTAGCCTATGTTTTGCTGGCTTCCTTTAATCAATTTCATTTATTGGCAGTGTATTTGTTAATTGGTTTGGCGCAGTTTATGTTTGGGTTATCAAACAGTGTGTATTTATTTTATTTGTTGCGAAAAGTATCCGGCAGTGAATTTAGAATGGCGAATTATGCGATGGGTACTGGATTAATGGCGGTAGGAATGATACTGCCGGGTATGCTAAGTGGTTATTTGCAGTCAATATTGGGTTATCGAAGTTTTTTTATTTGGATTATTTTAGCTGGATTTTTAGTGTATTTATTAAGTTTAGTGGTAGGTAAAAATGAATATTTGTGAATATGAAGCTCTTTTAAAGAGCTGTGATAATTTAAAACAGCTTGATGTAACGCTGAAAAATTTTTTAAAATCAAGAAAGATAACCAGCTATGCTTTCACCTATTTTAAACGGGCGCCAAGTTTAGAAGATAATGAAATAAAGCATGATGTTTTTTCTGATTCTTATAAGGTGTGGCATAAATATTATTTAGCCCAAGGTTATAATGATATTGATAGCACTTTAAATACTAGTTGCCAGCAGACATTGCCAGTTTTTTGGGATGTAAAAACGCAATTAAGCAAGGCAAAAACACCACGTGAAAAACTTATGCGCCAAGAATCGATCGCATTTGGAGTTGAGCAGGGCATTAGTATTCCTATTCATGGACCAAATGGTGATTTTGCAGAACTTGTGGTATCACAGCGAAAAGGTGAGGACTGTCTTAGTGATTGGCAAAATTTAAAGTA
>JAHZKQ010000016.1 GCA_022600315.1 Gammaproteobacteria bacterium | reverse complement strand
GTTAGCGTGCAACCTTTAGAAGCTTATTTGGAGGCGAGAAACACCCGCGCAGCGACTCAATTTATCTTTAGATTTCAGCTATGGGGGGCAAGCAAAGATAAGAAATTTGCTGCTGTTGATGCAGTTATTGATGCCTATAAGGCAGCCAAAGCCAAAGGGGGAAACCTTAAAGAAATTACGATAGATAGTAAGCATAAAAAAATGTTAACGCAAGGTGAATTACAAAAAGCTGTGGAACAGACTCAGTTGGCGATTACCTATGATGATGTTGGGCTGCAATTACAAAAACACTTATCATAAGATGACGTCACAATAGTGCCACTAGAAATTAACAGTAGGTAAGATTAAAAAGTTACTATGACCTAGAAAGCAGTACGGACCGTACGAAATGATATGAAATATTAGGATGCTATTGGTCAGCAATCTGTGTATAATTCCACCCGATCCTACATGGGTTTTGGAATCCTCAATTTTTCTCAGTGGTCCCATCATCAATTCAGGTGATATCTTATTGTAATTAATAGTAAAATAGCGGAAATAAATATGGCAGCAATACAATCATTCGACCAGCTGGGTGTGAATCCAAAGGTATTAAAAGTCTTGGGAGAGCTCGGTTATGAGCGACCTTCACCGATTCAAGAGCAAAGCATTCCAATTTTGCTGCAAGGCCGGGATATTATGGCGCAGGCACAAACCGGTACGGGTAAAACGGCAGCCTTTGCGTTACCGATTTTAACTCGATTATCTTTAAAGAAAACCGATCCTCAGGCCTTGGTATTGGCGCCTACTCGAGAGTTAGCGATTCAAGTGGCCGAAGCGTTTCAAAGTTACGCTAAGCATATTTCAGGTTTTCATGTTTTGCCTATTTATGGCGGCCAGGAATATCGCTCGCAACTGCGCGCCTTAAAGCGTGGTGTGCATGTGGTCGTGGGCACGCCGGGGCGAGTGATTGATCATTTGCAACGTGGCACTTTAAGAATAAGCGCTTTAAGTACGGTGGTGCTGGACGAAGCCGATGAAATGTTGCGAATGGGTTTTATTAAAGATGTGCAATGGATCTTGGAGCAAGTGAAAGCTAAGCATCAAACCGCTTTATTTTCTGCGACCATGCCAAGCTCTATTCTCAGCATGGGGAAAAAGTTTTTAAATAATCCAGCGCGAGTACATATTGAGCCAACCGTATCTACGGTAAGTTCCATCGACCAGCATTACATGTTGGTGGCCAAGAAAAATAAACTTGAAGCTTTAACCCGCTATTTTGAAGTTGAAGACGTTGATGCGGCATTAATCTTTACCGGCACAAAAACCTTTTCAGTCACCGTCGCTGAGAAACTGGCGGCCCGTGGTTATGCGGTCTCGGCATTAAATGGTGATATGAGTCAGTCTTTGCGTGAACAAGTGATTACAAAATTAAAACGTGGCAAATTGGATATTGTGGTAGCCACAGAAGTGGCGGCACGTGGTCTAGATGTTGAGCGCATTAGTCATGTTATTAATTTTGATATTCCACAGGCAGCGGAGTCTTATATCCATCGTATTGGCCGCACGGGTCGGGCGGGACGTTCGGGTAAAGCGTTATTGTTTGTGACGCCAAGAGAGCAGCGCATGTTGCAAGAAATTGAAAAAGCAGTTGGCAAAAAAATTAAAGCAGTTAAACCGCCGTCTGTCGACCAAGTGCAAAGCAAGCGTAGCGAAAAATTTAAAGACGATATTATGCAAGCGCTAACGGCTAAGGGAATTGGTCGTTATCGTGAAATGATTGCTGACATTGTTGCACAGGGGCAGTGTTCTGAATTAGATATTGCCGCAGCAGCGACTTATTTGGCGCATAAAGACAAGGCCCAATCGATGCGCGATTATGAAGAAGTGAAATTTGAAAAAGACAGCGGCAAACGTCGCAGTAGTGACAGAAAAAGATCTGGCCCCGGACGACGTGGCGCACCCTTTAAACGTAGCCGCAGTGGTGATAGAAAAGGTGGTAAAAAAACCTTTGGTAAACGTAGTGGCCGCAAACGCTAACAGTTAGCATGCATCCCACGGGTTTCTTTCGAGCATAATATAAAGAGTAAATGAATTAAGGCTAGTATAGAGATATACCAGGCCGGCGCGCTATTGCTCTTAGTTAATAGCAATAGGCCTTGCGCCACAATGGGGGTGGTGCCACCAAAAATCGTAAGCGCTAAGTTATAGCCGATCGCACTACCAGTGCAGCGCACCGCAAACGGAAACATTTCTGAAATAGCGATGGGAACTAATGCTGCAACGGGCGCTAATACTAAGGCGTAAATAATGACGGCAATAAGCATTAGCGTCGAGTCGCCGGAGGCAAGCATCTGCATAAATGGATAAGTTAAAATAATAAAACCCACCGCGCCGGTAGCCATCACGGGTCGGCGGCCAATACGATCAGAGATACGCCCGCAGATCGGAATTAAAATAACGGTGAGTAAAATGCCAATAGTGATAAATAAATTAATTTTTTGTAGGCTAATATGCGCTTCATGATTTAAAAAGTTTGGCACAAAGCCAAGGAGAAAATAATTTGCCACTGCCAT
>JAHZKQ010000167.1 GCA_022600315.1 Gammaproteobacteria bacterium | reverse complement strand
GATTGTGAGTTTTGGTTCTGGGGAGCAGCAGGAATTATTCAAATTAAATATGGAGCGCCAATTGGTGCGCAACGAGGAATTTTTTGAGCCTATCCTCGAAGATTTTGAACGGCGTCAAAAAGCTTTGGCCAGTCAGCAAGAGCAAGAACGTCAGCTACGACAATCGCAAGAACAGGAGTTACAGCAACAGCAAGGACAACAATTGCCACCTCAAGTTAATCCCAGCCATTTGGGAACGGGGTTATTAGAAGAAACTGGGTAGTGCACGGATGCATTAGCGCCTAGCTTAACAACAGGGAGTGTTTATGAAAACAAGCGTCGAAACTCACCATCCTTTTTTAACTTTTGCTGAACAATTAACCTCGCAAAGTTTAGTCCGTCAAGCCTTATTACGATTACAAGATGAACAGCATGTTTGTGCCAATTTATTAATTTATTTAATTTGGTTGGCTGTGACTGGGCGTGGCCGATTGCAAAAAAGTTTATTAAGACATTTAATCTCTTGTATCGCGCCGTGGAATATTGCCATTTTGCGCACCTTGCAAGATTTTTCTACCACCTTAGAAAATCATCTACAGACAAGGTCGTTGTCGACCACAGTCAACCCTCTGGTTATTCACGCCGAACAAAGCGAACAACAAATTTTATTACAAACGCCGCTAGGTTTGCACCCGCGGCAGCGTACGCGGCAGCAGCAGTTGCATGATGCTTGTCAAAACATTGTGACTTATGTTGGAGTATCTAAAGTTAATGTTGATATGGAGTCGTTACAGGCCCTAAATGTGGTGTTGCAAGCGGCGTTTCCAGAATGCCAGGTGAACACCATTAATACTGAAATTAATCAAGTTTTAACGCCAAGTCAGATGCTTAATGCAGGCTGTTCACAATTGGAGTTGGAACGTTTATAAAGTGATCCGGGTTAGTACTAGCTTAACGGCTTAAATATTACTTATTTACGGGTAGGTGCTTGACAGCTGTGGATCTGTTAATTAACCTCTACCAAGATTAAGTCAATATACAGTGGATGTAAATTTAATCGCGTACTGTTGTAAGGAATTTAAAGTTTTAGTTTGTGCGCACAAAATGAGTCAAGGACGCTCCCCAATGTAACCAATTGATGCTCAGCAGCAAGCTGCTTGAGTTTTTCTTGAATGATCTTGAATTTAATGGGAATGGATTGGCATGGAACAAGAACAGGCTCAACTACAGGAGTACGCTGAATTATCTAATCGGCGGGTGCTCTGCAGTCAAGCCGATTTAAATCCCAAAGATCGTGCCATGCCTACCATGCTTACTTGGTGTCGTCGACATAATGAGGTCGTGGTTTTAAAAAGTGGCATTATTCTTTCCAATCAACCCACCTCACGCTTAGTGCAAAACTGTAAAATTGCCATGCGTAATAAAGGCTTGGAGCCGGGTGCAGTTTATCCTGCCACCCAAGAATTAATTTCCATGTTGTTGGCTAATGCCGTTGATGACACTTCTGTGATTACCGATGGCAACAAAGACGTCAGTGCACAGCAGCAACGCTTACGTTTATTAGTAAAAGAAGCGCTTGATTTAGATGTCACTGATATTCATATTGAAGTGCGTGAAGACATGGCCAAGATTCGGTTTCGCAAACACGGCGAATTATTTTTGCATGCTGAATGGTTGCCGCATTTGGCCAGAGAAATTGCCTCGGTGGCTTTTAACAAAGAAACCGATCATGCTATTACCCATTTTAATCCATTAACCCCGCAAAATGCTTCGATGCCACTGAGTATTGGTAAACGTGAAGTTCGATTGCGTTTAGCCAGTTTACCGGCACATCGCGGTTTTGATATGGTAATGCGAATTTTAATGACTGCCGATGAACGGATTGTGTCGCTAGAAAAACTCGGTTATTTACCGGATCAGATCGCTTTAATCACTAAGGCATTGGCTATGCCTTATGGCGCGGTGATTTTAGCCGGCCCAACGGGTTCAGGAAAAACCACGACTTTAGCCAGTTGTATGAGTCAAATCGCCTACAATCGAAAAGTTTATACCATCGAAGATCCGGTCGAAAAATATATTAATTCCGCAACCCAAGTGCCAGTGAATACCGAGCACTACGATCGTGATTTTGCCAGCATGACGCGCACCGTATTGCGCATGGATCCAGATGTTATTGTGCTTGGCGAAATGCGTGATGCCGATACTGCCACCGAAATGGTGCGTGCTGCCATTACGGGGCATTTAGTTTTCTCAACGGTGCATACCAATACGGCGGTGGATATTGTGACTCGATTAAATGATTTAGGTGTGAGTCACTCTTTGTTAGCCAGTCCAAATTTATTAGCTTGTTTAATTTGCCAACGTTTAGCGCCGTTACTTTGTGATGCTTGTGCTGTGCCGGTGATGCAATCGCCGCCGCATCGACATCTATTGCCGCAGTGGCAAGCTGCCTTTGGTGATCAGTTAGTGAATGTTCGAGTGCGTGGTGAAAACTGTGCGAAGTGCCAGGGCTTAGGCATTGCCGGACGCACCGTGATTGCGGAAATTATTTGGGTGGATGAACAAAGTCGTGAATTTATTCAACGCAGTGATTTATTAGGCTGGCGGAAATACCTAAAACAAAATGGCTGGATCAGTTATCAAGAACGGGTTTTTAATATGGTAAAACGTGGCCTGTGTGATCCATACGATGCCGAAAAATTAATGGGGGAGGTAGCGTACAATGAACACCGACCATTCTCTTATCGCTAAAGATAGAAAAACTTTAAGTTTTTGGCAGCAGCTGGAAATGCGTATTTATCGCTTACAATTTTCGCGTGGGCAGCAATTGGCTTTTTTAGAAGATCTAGCCTCATTAATTGAAGACGGTGTGCCACTTAATCAAGCCGCAGAAACCATTCGTGATGCCAGTGAAGGCGTGCAACGCATTGTCGCTAAACATATTGTGCATGCTTTAGCGCAAGGCCAGCTATTAGCGGATGGCTTAACCGGTTGGTTACCATCGGCCATTACTGAAGTAGTGCGTGCCGGCGAAAGCAGTGGTAGTTTAGCTAAAGCCTTATATTCGGCAGCGGCATCATTTAAGCAACACAATAGTGTGGTCAGTGCATTGTTAGCCGCAGCATTATATCCTTTAGTCGTTATCATATTAGCGATGGTGGTTACGGTATTTATTCACAATTCAGTCTTGGTGAATTTTGCAAAAATAAAACCTTTGGCAACTTGGCCGGCGATAGGGCAACATTTATATGCCTTGGGTAGCATCTTTCAGCAAGCCTGGTGGCTGGCGATTTTATTTTTTATTGCCACCGCCATTTTTATTAATTACTTATTAAAACATTACACCGGTTCTGCGCGACATTTTATCGACCGTGTGCCATTACTATCTTTATATCGTCAAGCCATTGCTGCGCGGTTAATGCAAACCATGGGGTTGTTGATGGCCAATGGCGTAGTATTAAAAACCGCTTTTGGGATTTTATTGCGTGGTGCCGAGCCATATTTAGCCTGGCATATCGCCTTAATGGAAAATCGTCTCAGTGGTGGGCGTGATAATGTCGCTGACGTGTTGGATACCGAGCTGATTAATCGTAGCGATTTATTGCGTTTAAAAGTCATTGCGCGCAGCAAAGGCTTTGATAAGGCTTTATTAACCTTAGGTAATCAAGCCGCGGCACGTAATGCCACGGCCATGATTCGTGGGGGTAAACTATTTGGGGGCGCAATGCTAGTATTAGGGGCAATACTGGCAGCCACCATTATTATTGGGATCTATACCGTCGGCAGCAGTTTAGCAACTTAGCCGTTTTTATTTACATAAGGAGAAAATCAATGTCATTTATTCAACGCCGCTATTCGGCAGTCAAAAAGCAGCGTGGCATTAGTTTATTAGAAGTTTTATTATCGCTGTCGATCATCGCGATTATTTTAATTATGGCAACTCGTTACTTTTTTGTTGCCAATGAAAATAAAAATGTTAATCAAGTGCGCGCTCAGATCGGTGCTTTATTAGCGGCGACTCAGCTCTGGAAAGGCAGTAATCCAAGCTATGAAAACTTAAGCCTGGAGCAGTTAATTAGCACTGGTGATTTCCCATCCAGTGCGAATGTTAAAAATAATAAACTCTATGACCCTTGGGGCGATGAAATTATGTTAGCGCCAACTGGCGTTTCCGGTTTTACGATTACCGTGACTCTGCCTACAGCGACGGATTGTAATAAACTACTCAGTAGTTATCCGCAGGGAGCGTCGGGGAGCGGTACGGCTCGGTGTGCCAGTAACGCCTTTACTTTAACCGAAGGCACTGCAGGAACCTAAACGTGAGACAAAAGGCGATGTTGGGCGTGACTTTAATTGAAATGTTATTTGTGTTAGCCATTATCGCCATTCTTGTAACGGTGAGTATTATGCAATATCGACACTATCAGAGAAAAACTCAGTTGCGTTTAGTGCGTTACGATATTACCCGGATTTATCAGGCGTTGAATAATTATTATCATCAGCAAGGTTGTAACTCGGATAGTCATTTTCAAGGCGCGGTGGCAAGTGACATTATTAAGCAATTGGGCTTGCCGAGCTTTTATGCGAGTGATAATCCACGTTATCTGATTCAAAACTACAGCGCCCAAGTGGTGCTATTGGGCCAGACTAAAACCGATCAGGATATTTATGCTTTTAATATTAAAGCCACATTAAACCCTGCGCTAAGTGCGGGACAACAAGCTTGGCTATTAAAGGCTTTGCAAGCGCAGCGGTTAACCGGCGGCGCTTTAATTTGGCAGAGTTTGCCAGCCAATAGTAAGTCACAAGGCAGTGATCAGCTATGGCCACTCAACGGATTGAGTCGATTAGTCAAAAAACATTTAAATCGCAAGGATATGCTTAACGGCGCTTCACCGTCTTATTGTTTGCAGTGAAGCCATATAATGTCATGAGATAAAATAATGATGCGAGCAGCATTAAAAAATCAGTTAGGTTATACCTTAATTGAATTGTTATTTGTCATTGCCTTATTGGCAGTCATCGCGGCCTTAGCGATTACTACCTTGCGTCGACGTTCTGAAATTACGCGCATTAATAAAGCGTCACTGGAAGTGCAACAAGTATTAGAAGCGGCGATGAGTTTTAATGTTAATGAAGGTGATTGGCCAGACAATAATAGCAGTTTTCCAAATTGCGATATCAATAATGACAAAATCAAATCCTTTGTTGAAAAATATTTACCAAATCAGGAGCGCCGCAGTGGTTTTGGCTCGTATTACTGTTGGGATGCTGCCAGTGGCGGTGATAAATTCTGGGTAGCGATTCAAGCGCCAAGTGATTTAATCGCGACTCGTGTTGCCGCGCGTTTGCCAAATGCGATTACCACCACGGATCCTAGCGTGGAAAATAATCCGCCGGCCTGTAATAATGCCAGTGGCGACCAGTCCAGTGACTGTTATGTCAAAGCCGAAGTCAGTTTGCCGAGCTTAACAAATGGCAAGCAAAATGGTTTGGTGCAAGCCGGTTATTGTCGATCGGGCAGTCAACTAGGTTCCAGGCAAGACGGTTGTAAAGATATTACCAGCAATCCAGATTACTTTAGCTACGAAATACATGGACACTGTCCAACACCCAATTCACAGGCTTATGTGGTGGCAACGCCAAATTTCTTTTTGCATCAAGGCTCAGTTTATCTACAAGGTATTTATAGTTGTCGAACGGGTTCAAATTCTAATTTACCGCAGTGTTGCAGTGATCCGGGAAGTTGTGGTTTAAGCAGTGCTAGTAATCAAGCGCCAACGATATGCCAGCTTGATGGAGCTGACCCTAGTAAAACAAGCTTTGTTTGCCAAGTTAATTTTCAAGCCATTTTGCATACCGGGCACTATGGAAATTCTTTTGTCTCTAAGCAAAAAATTTCAGGCCGTACTACGCTAGGTAATATTGGCGGCAGTTATTTGGCCTATTGTGTGGCAGGTAAGAAGTCATTAACGCTAGGACAGCGATATTAAATTAATTACGCCAGAAAATAATAAGGAATAACTTATTTTTTGTAGTCGCTAAAAATATTGGAGGGGATATGAGTCGAGCATCAAGTGGAAGTGGAAGTGGAAGTGGAAGTGGAAGTGAATCGGATGGTGATAGAAGTGATAGTTCTGCACCTAAAAAGCCGGCACCTGGCATTCCTGTCTCGCAGAGGCGTGCAGTTGCGCCAACTCCACCGCCTCATGGAGCGTTGACAGCTGATGAGAAGGCAGCGCACCCGGATGGCAGTATCAGCATACCAATCCAAGGCTGCATTGCAACGATTGATCGCTACATTACTATGGCCGCTAGTTGTGATGGCGAAGCTGATATAGAGCGTGTTGCAGAGCAGGTTAAAATTTATTTTGATCAACGGCATGGGATTTTTCTGAATGAATTTTTAATGGAACGTCAGAATCAATTTGGTGCTC
>JAHZKQ010000166.1 GCA_022600315.1 Gammaproteobacteria bacterium | reverse complement strand
TGAATTGGTATTGTTGACGCCAGAGGTCTTGTGTTGCATGACTTGATGGTTTGCTTCCTGATTTTGTTTAACCTTCTCACTCATTTTACATACCCCTAAAAGAGCATATAAGATGAGATCTTCCGTTAGATTTTTTTATCAATAGTGTTATGCTGCCAAAATTTATGCTCACTATGCTCGCTCTAATTATAGTAAATTTTAAAGTTTTTTCTTGATTTTTGGAGAAGGTTAAGTTTCTATTATTTGAAAGATATAATTTTTTTCATGGCGCTAAATTTCAAAATCAATAGGTTGAAGGAAGAGTTACTCAGTAAATAAAGTCTGCTCAATAACGTCTTCAATATAGAGGTTGTAGCCACTAGAAGTATAATGATTATAGTTAACACTATCTACGACGGTGCTACCGTTGTCAGTCCAGCTGTCTGCGCTGATGATAGTGTCATTGCCATCACCTTGAACGTATAAGTCATTATCATTATCGGTAATATTGCTCAAGCCTTCGGCGGAAATAGATAACGTGCTGTTATAATTACCACTAACTAAATCGATGTATTCTATATTTTCAACATAATCCCAGGTGCTGCTGCTCGTTATAGTGATGGTGACAGCGCTATCAACTTGCCACGTATCGGTATCGTCACCACCATCGACTAAACCGCCGCTCGCAAGATCACTGGCTTCATAAATTAATACATCATTACCTGAGCCGCCAACCAAACTATCTAACCCGGTACTGCCATCTAAGGTATCAGCACCATCGGTGCCATTTAAAGTGTCAGCGCCAGTTGTGCCGATAACATTTTTAAATTGAAAGCTTGCTGAAGTGATATCAGATTGGCTAAAATCTGCAGTGCCATTATCCTGCAATTGCAATCTAAAATCAGCAAAAGAATCAGCACCCCAATCAATTTCAATGTAGACACCGCCAGAACCATCGTCGCGCCAAATTAATTCATTTTGCACGCCGGTAAAGGCATTAGTAGCATTTAGTTGTAGTTGTTGATCATATTCCATTCGAACAATATCGCCTTCACCGGCACTGTAAGTGCCGTTGGCACTTTGATTGTAATCGGTAATAATATCGACGTTGCTCGTATTGGAAATACTATTACCTGAGTAAGAAAATATATCGGCGCCAGTGCCGCCCGTTAAGGTATCAACACCATAACTATAACCGGCTAAAGATAAATTATATTTGTTCGATAAATAAGCATGCACGGCGTCGCGTTCAGCAGTAGTTAAATTATCACTAAACACCATAATTTCAGCAACATCTCCGCCTAAAAATTCACTATTTGTAGGAATTTTACGTCCAATATTATAGCCACCGGAAACGCCCAGGTTGGCCGTGGTGTTATTGATTGTTCCGGCAACTGGGTCTCCAGCTTCGTGGAGTAAAACATTATTGTTGTCTTGGTCTAAACGCTCAAGAATGCTAAATTGCCAAACATTGTTGGCATAGGTTCCAATATCATGCGCATCATTGCCTTCACCATTGTATCCATATTCCGTAGCATTAATTGTCAGCAAGGCTCCACGTGTACCTGGGCTTGTTGAGCTATTATTATGCTCAAAAACCGAGGCTAAATCAGGATCGGTTGATTTCCAAATGGCAACATAAGTATAACTGTCATCACCAGCGGATAATGCCGCGCTGCCACCCAGCCAATCTTCTTGCCCAACCGTGTTATTATCTAAACGGACTACCGCATGCCCATTAATTTGATCTAATTTAACAATCGGTTGATAATTTGATGTGCCTTGGGTTGCATCACGATTATTGCCACTTAAATCTTCCCAGGTACTAACTGCAGAACCGTCACTGCCTGTAGTACCATCGCCATTTAAATTATTTGCATCAAGCCATAACTCCATATCGGCAACAGTTGAATTAGCAAAGGTAGTTGAGTCAGCATAAATCACATCATTACCGGTACCGCCAACTAATGAGTCACCACTATAGCCTCCAATAATTGTGTCATTACCGGTGCCACCAAATAAATTATCTGCACCAATACCGCCGGTAATTAAATCATTACCGGCGAAACCTTGCGCGGCTTGACCACTGCCGCCAGTTGTTAAAGTATCGTTACCACTGGTGCCACGTGCTGAACTCGATGAAAATATAATATCTTCAGCAACATCTAAGTTTGCAGCCGTGTAATTGTTTAATTGAATAACATATTCCGCATTACTAGTGCTGCTGCCATCGCCCCCAATATCAAAGGCAATAAAACTATGCGATGAGTCGCCACCAGTGCCTTGATAAACGATAAATTCATTGGCAGTGCCGCTAAAGGTTGCTGAACTTTTATAAATAAAATTAGAGGTGATATCTGAAATATCTATTTTATCACCGTCACCAATTGTGCCACTAAAATCATCAATTTGATCAATATAGCTGCCTTTAGAATAAGAGTTATTGCTCCAAATAAATGTATCAGCGCCTGAACCACCAGTTAAAGTATCGATGCCGTAATTTTCTGCATCGATAGAGATATTATATTTATACGATAAATAACGATCGACTTTAGCGCGCTCGGCAGCAGTTAAATCATTATCAAAGAAAATCATCTCGGCAATATCAGCATTAATGTTTCCAAAGCCATTAATATCGCCACCCACAACAAATTTTTCAGTACCCGTGCTAAAATCCACATTGCCACCACCAGTGTCCGTGCCTATTGAAGCGCTATCTTTATAGATCGCCATATTGGCGCCATCATTAGAGCGCATCATATTAACGATAGCTGAGCCATTGGGCACAGTATTTGTAGTATCAACAAAGTCACTGGTGCCACCGCCTGAGCCTGGCACAATAAATTTATATCCAGTTCCCCACACTTCATCACTACGGTAAAAACTAATAGCATTGGTTTTGCCAAGTGCGGCATAGTTTACGTTGGCAGCGTCATCTTGAATTTGGGTGTCATTAGTTACAAAATAAAAACTAAAATCTGCAGTAAGTTGTGCGGCGAGCCCAGGTTCATATTGAATTAGAAAATCATCTACGCCATCAAAAGTTAAGGCATTACGACCATTTAAAGTGCTAATATCATCATACCCTGGACGTAAGCTATCAGTTTCGGAGTACTGAGTGA
>JAHZKQ010000015.1 GCA_022600315.1 Gammaproteobacteria bacterium | reverse complement strand
CATACACTTTTAGCAAGCGACAATGCCACTTTTCCTGAAAGAAAATCAATCCCAAAAAAGGGGCTGATTTCAAATTCTACATCCCCTTTTTCAGAATAAGAGATAGACAAGTTATCACCTGGATCATTTACACATTTTTTAACCCAATGATCTGCTAATATTTTATAAAAAGGATGGTCTGACATATAACGTCTTACCTGATAAACTAAATCACCATATAAAAAATATATACCGTGCTTGAAATCTAGAATACGGTTCCAAAAAAGTCTAGACTTACCCTTTCGTGTCCGCTTTTCTCTAATATCCCCAACTAACTTATTGAAACTTTTTTTAGCAGCCTCGTCTTTACATTCACTGTATAATTTATTGAATGTTTGCTTGAATTTTGACCATGTTAGAAGCAGAGAAAGACTCTTTTTAGCTTCCAACAACATGCAGCACAACATTAGTAAAGTAATATTATTTGCCCTTTGCCGACCAGATGACTGTTGCTGAATAATTCTTTTATAAATTTCATCAAATTTCTTAGCTGGGGTTTCTTTCATAAACTCTGTATAGGCCGTACCCGGACCACAAAATTTCTCAACATCTGTAGGATAGTGATTGCTGGTATAAACACGGTCAACAAGATGTAATTTAGAAAAAAATCGATTGAGCCTATCAACTCTAGCCGGAACTATATACCTATGTAATACACTTTTACTAACAAAAAAATATGCATATAGTAAATCAATTCCATACACAGCAGTTGCTAAATCCACTTCAAGCCCAAAATCCACCATATGATCTAAATATTGTGGCTTGCCAGAAATTACGCGACTAACTCCACCAAGATAACTTTGCAAATTACGGGCAAATATATCATCAACATCTGCTGCTGATAGCTTACGGGAACTCATCCTTGACATAACTAAACTCCTAGATTAATAGTTGGCACATCGCAACCTGAAAACTCAATACGTATTATGAGCCTCAGATAATTAAATCATCCCCATAGGTATATAGGATATAGAGAATTACCCTTTTATTTTCAAAATTCAAACTAGATTTAATTTTTCTTTAAGGTTAAGTGAGTTGACTCCCACACCCTAACTTAGCAACAAAAATTAATCCGACTGCAAAGTCTGAATCGGATCGAGGCGCGAAGCGCGATAGGCGGGATAAAAACCGGAGATTAAACCAACTAGTACAGACACGGCGAAACCTAATAGTGGCGGTAATAAATATAAAGTAAATTGCCATTTCGATAGCTCGGCAATTGAAAAAGAGACTAATACTCCGAGTAATACACCGATTATGCCGCCGAAAATAGTTAACATAACCCCTTCCGTTAAAAACATGCGTAAAATATCGATCGGCCTTGCACCCACCGCCATGCGAATACCAATTTCCCGGCGCCGTTCGATCACGGATACCAGCATAATATTCATCACGCCAATACCGCCGACTAATAATGAAATCCCGCCGATAGCAGCTAACATCCAAGTAAACGTTTTGCGTTGCGCGCTAATGGCATTAATAATTTGATCGGGATTATGAATATCGATTCTTGTTCCAGGCACTAAGCCTTGCATTAATGCTTTCACTTTAGCTTGCGTGGCACTCACTATCGCATCAGGTTGTAAGCGTAATAGTAAATTATTAATTTGCACATTTTTACCTAGCATATAGGAAGCTTCAATTGGCACAACGACACCATTATCAATATCAGCATAGAAAAATAAATTCGGCTGCCAATGTTTTAATACTCCAACAATGGTAAATACCATACTGCCAATTTTAATTTGATTGCCAAGTATTTTTTCACCACGCTGTTGCATTTTAGCCGCTAATTTAATACCAATGTCGCAATATAAATTATAATGATCAAGAAAAGAAACAAATCGGCCTTGCAGAACTTTGATCTTGCCGATATCTGCCAGCTCTTCTGTGGCACCTAATACTTGCCCAGAAGCATTAATTCCAATCATACCAAAAGCTTGATAATTACTGGTATAAGGCGCGACTTTTTCAATCGCTGGGATTTCATATTGCATGGTGGGCACATCACTTAGAGTAAAATGTGGCGCCTGGGCATTTTGCTTGCCAGGTGAACTATTTTGCTCGATATTCACCATTAAAAGATTGGTGCCCAGTGACTTAAATTGCGCCAAAGCATGTGCGGTGGCCAACTGGCTCGAAGAAATTAACGCGACCACTGAGCCGGTGCCCACCAACACCCCCAGAATGGCAAGAATAGATCGCAGCTTGGAAGACACCAAGTTTTTTAGGGCTAAGTCCAAATTCCCAAATAATTTCATGCTAACCTCTTGTAACACCAGCTCTCATTATAAACTTTGCAGCCATAACTACAAATTCGTTATACTGGCCAGCATGCAAAACACCAAGCTCAGTATTGTTGCCGATGAATTGATCCCGCTTTCTGCAAGCCAGCTAGCAGACATCGCCATCATCAAGCGCTTGCCCGGCCACGCCATCACCCAGCAAGATCTAATCCATGCCGATGCCTTATTGACTCGCACAATTACTTCAGTGAATGCCAAGCTTCTTAATAACACGCCCGTGAAATTTGTGGGTAGCGCCACCGCCGGGATTGATCATCTCGATACCGATTGGCTAGCGCAACAAAAGATTCATTATGCTTTTGCAGCCGGTGCCAATGCAGAGGCGGTCAGCGAATATGTGTTAGCCTGCCTTGCTACATTAATGGAACTAAAGTTTTTAAGCGCCGGGAAATTTAGCGTGGGAATCATTGGTGTTGGCCATGTTGGTAGCTGTCTTGCAAAGCTATTAGCGCAATTAAATATTGATACTGTCCTTTACGATCCGCCGCGTGCATTGCATGATAAGCAGTTTATTTCTGCAGATTTAAGTGCGGTGT
>JAHZKQ010000165.1 GCA_022600315.1 Gammaproteobacteria bacterium | reverse complement strand
GTTCTATGGTGATCGAAGGCGTTATGAAACGCAATTTACCCATTCGAGTATTGCGCGATAATGTGGTGATTTATGAAGGTGAGCTTGAATCCTTGCGGCGCTTTAAAGATGATGCCAGTGAGGTACGCAGTGGTACTGAATGTGGTATTGGGGTTAAGAATTATAACGATATTAAAACCGGTGATCAGATTGAAGCCTATGAAAAAGTTAAAGTCGAGCGCCAACTGTAATTTCCATTAAAGGTCAGATAACATCATGCCAAAAGTCAGTATTCGTTCTCGCCGAGTGGCGGATTTATTGCAATCTGAGGTTGCACTGATTTTGCAGCGCGAAATTAATGATCCGCGCCTTACCGATGTGTCACTGGTTACGGTTAAAATGAGCCCTGATTTACGTCAAGCAAAAATCTATTATACATTGCTGAATCCAGAAAATTTACTGGAAGTAGAGAGCGGTTTGGCAAAAGCCAGCGGTTTTATTCGTCGTGCGGTTGCTCAACGGTTAGATCTGCGTTACATGCCCAAGCTTTTTTTTAAATTTGACGATACTGAAATTCGTGCCGACAACTTACAAAAACTCATTAATCAAGGTTTAGGCGATGAAAACAGCTCAGCCGGTTAAAAATCCAACGCCCGTTAAATTAGCACGCCGGCAAGTGACTGGTATACTTTGCTTAGATAAACCCACGGGTATTAGTTCAAATGCCGCATTACAAACCGTTAAGCGTTTATTTATCGCTAAAAAGGCCGGGCATACTGGCAGTTTAGATCCATTGGCTAGTGGCATGCTGCCATTATGTTTTGGGCAAGCCACTAAATTTTCCCAGTTTTTATTAGAAGCCGATAAAACATATCAAGTCACGGCGCGCTTAGGTATTCGTACCACTACCAGCGATAGTGAAGGTGAAGTGGTTAGTGAGCGTGAAATTCCAAGCTTAAATAAAACCGATTTAAACCGTTTGCTTGATGAGTTTCGGGGTGAGATTTCACAAATCCCTTCGATGTATTCGGCCTTAAAATATCAAGGTCAGCCGTTATATAAACTTGCTAGGCAAGGCATTACCGTGCCAAGGCAGCCGCGACAATTAAATATTTATCAGCTGGAAATTACCGCGCTTACCGCTACCGAATTAAGCTTACTCATTCGCTGCTCAAAGGGCACGTATGTGCGCACTTTAGTGGATGATATTGGAGAGCGTTTGGGTTGTGGCGCGCATGTGAGTTATTTGCATCGTTCTGAAGTTGGTCCTTATCAAGCTGAGCAGATGGTTTCATTAGCCGCGCTGCAGGCCTTAGTAGATGAAAATCAATTAGAAAAACTCGATCAATTTTTACTGCCGGTTGAATCCATGGTTAGTGATTTGCCGAGCGTGCAGGTAAATAATAGCGTATTATTTTATTTGCAGCAGGGCCAAGAGGTTTTTGTGGCCGATACGCCAGACCAAGGTTTAGTAAAAATTAAATCGTTAAATGATAAATTCCTCGGCGTTGGTGAAATCACCGATACAGGCAAAGTTGCCTCGCGGCGGTTATTGCGAAATTAATTTAAGAACCAAAAAAAGGGCCACGTGGGCCCTTTTTATTTTTCGTTAAAGCAATTAATTGTCAGGTGGTGTATTAGTTTTAATGTCAAAAAACTTGCGAAAGCCAAGCAGCGACACTACTTCTAACATCCAGAATAAAGGCGATACCATTAAGAGGCTAAAGCCTTCTTTGTTGCTGGGTTTTTGGTTTTCAAAGCTGTGGCCGACCACTTGACTTAACACTCCGACAATAAATAGCAATAAAACTAATCCACCACTAAATTTTCCGGGCGTGGCGCCAGCTAACAGGGTGCAGAAAAATGTGACCACCGCGAGCACTACCGTGGCTAAAGCGGCGAGGCGAATATCCAGCATGTAGTAATAGATTAACGCGGCAATGACCAAAAACCACGAGAAGCTAATTTTAATGTGGGCGGCAATATCGATGCTAACCCAATTGAGCAGCATTAGAACTGCGACCACTAAAGCTGGCACACCAACATAGTGCGCAAGTTTATTGGTGGCGTTTTGATGATAGTGACGATAGGTCTCAAGTTGTTGACTGAGTGTGTTCATCGAGGTCTCCTTCTCAACGTTTTCTATATTATCTACCGGAAGTTCTTTTTAAACAAGCTTTTAGGAAAAAAATCTTAAGATTTATTAATCTGCTTACAATACTAACTGAGTTGCGTGGTTAAGGATTAGATAGTAAGATTCACAAAGTTCAAAGCTCGATCAATGCTATTGGTCAATTAACCCAAGGGAGTTATTGTCATGCAAAAAATCACCCTTACAATAGCGGCAACTTCAATGCTTGCTGCCACTAGCCTTACAGGCTGTGTTCCAGGCCACAACATTCCAGGTGCCACTATTACCGGTGCGGCAGCGGGTGGTCTTTTAGGTGGCGCCTTATTTCATGGTAAAGGTGCGTGGATGGGAATCATCGCCGGCACTTTGATCGGTGGTGCCGTTGGTAATCAGATTGGCCGTTATATGGATCGGCAGGATGCGCTAAATATGCACAGCGCCGTAGTGAACACACCGATCGGTGAGCAAGCCACTTGGCGTAACCGAAAAACTCACGTAACTTATACCGTTAAGCCGATCAAGAATTATCATTCTCGTGGGCGTTATTGTCGCGAATATCAAACCACGGCGTTAATTGCTGGCAAAAAACAACAAGTCTATGGCCGCGCTTGCCGAATGCCGGATGGGACTTGGAAGTCAGTTAAATAAACATAGGAGTCTGCATGCTGGAAACTGAAACCGATATTGCCAGCTTGGATGCCACAGTCGATCGCAAAACCGGTTACCCGAATTTGCGTATGCGACGGTTAAGACAACATCCTGCGCTGCGAGCTTTAGTGCGTGAGCATCATTTACAAGTGAGTGATTTAGTTTTACCACTCTTTATTAAAGCGGGGCAAAATATTAAAAACCCCCTCGATGCTTTGCCGGGACATTATCAATTAAGCGTGGATTGCTTAGCTGCAGAAATTCAATCCATTGTAGCATTAAATATTCCCGCGGTATTATTATTTGGGATTCCCAGTTATAAAGATGCAATGGGTTCTGCGGCGCTGCAAGATAATGGCGTGGTGCAACAAGCGATTCGAAAAATAAAAATGTTGTCGGCAAAAACCTTAGTGATTGCCGATTTATGTTGTTGTGAATACACCGATCATGGTCATTGTGGTGCATTATTAAATAATACGGGCGAGGTGGATAACGACCAAACCTTAAAATTACTAGCCAAGCAAGCAGTCAGTTTAGCAGCGGCGGGTGCGGATGTGATTGCGCCAAGCGGGATGATGGATGGCATGGTGCAAGCGGTGCGCAGGGCATTAGATCAAGCCGGTTATCAAAACGTGGCGATTTTAAGTTATGCAGTAAAATATGCCTCGGCTTTTTATGGCCCGTTTCGTGAAGCGGCAGAAGGCGCGCCAAAGTTTGGTGATCGTTCGAGTTATCAAATGGATCCGGCTAACGCGCTACGCAGTTTGCGTGAAGCGGAATTGGATATTCAAGAAGGCGCGGATATATTAATGGTGAAACCGGCATCGAATTATTTAGATGTGATTTATCGCATTAAACAAAAATTTCCCAGTGTGCCTTTAGCCGCATATCATGTGAGCGGTGAATTTGCGTTAATTAAAGCCGCTGCAGAAAAAGGCTGGGTCGATGAACAACAAGCAATGTGTGAAAGTTTGTTGGCGATTAAACGTGCTGGTGCGGATTTTATTATTACGTATTATGCCAAAGATTTAGCCGCGTTATTGCGGTGATAATAGAAAATTATTTTTATAGAATTATGGGTTTTATTTCAGGCAATGGCTCGTCAGGCTCCGCCCTCCTGCGCTTGATTTGCCTTACATAAAACCCATAATTTTTTTAAAAATAATTAATCTAATGGACTGCACTTAAAAAGAATGGATTAACACATGAAAACCAAAGTAATTTATAGCTGTCAGCAATGCGGCAGCCAATATCCAAAATGGCAAGGGCAGTGTAGTGGTTGCGGCGATTGGAATTCATTAACCGAAGAAGTCTCCATAAAAAAACCTTCCCGTAGTGCTCAATATGCCGGCGTTAATTCTAATATTGTGGCCTTATCTGAAGTGGCCACTCAAGTCCAGCCACGTTTAGCCACCGGCTTTGCTGAGTTTGATCATGTGCTCGGTGGTGGCTTGGTGAATGATGCGGTAATTTTAATTGGTGGTGATCCGGGCATTGGTAAATCCACTTTATTGTTGCAAGTCTTAGCGCAAGTAGCGAAAGATTTAAAACCTTTATATGTCACAGGGGAAGAATCTTTACAGCAAATTGCATTGCGCGCCGAGCGGTTGCAAATTCCGCGTGATGATTTATTACTATTGGCCGAAACCAATGTGGAGCGTATTTTAGCGCACACTAAACAATATCAACCAAAACTATTGGTTATCGATTCAATTCAAACGATGTATACCGATTTAGTGACCTCGGCTTCTGGGAGTGTCAGCCAAGTGCGTGAATCAACCGCGCAACTATTACGTTATACCAAGCAACACGGTATTGTTTTGGTGTTGGTGGGTCATGTGACCAAAGAAGGTGCGTTAGCCGGGCCGCGGGTTTTAGAACATATGGTTGATACGGTTTTATATTTTGAAGGTTCCAGCGATAGTCGATTTCGGATGATTCGTGCAGTAAAAAATCGCTTTGGAGCAGTGAATGAATTAGGCGTGTTTGCCATGACCGATAAAGGTTTAAAGCAAGTTAGTAATCCGTCGGCAATCTTTTTATCCGGATTTTCACAGGACATTTCTGGCAGTTCGATTATTGTAACCTGGGAAGGTTCAAGACCGCTATTGGTTGAAGTGCAGGCTTTAGTGGATGAATCACAACTTGGTAATCCTCGGCGCGTGACGGTGGGTTTAGAGCAAAATCGCTTGTCTATGCTATTAGCGGTGCTGCATCGCCATGGCGGCATTTCGATGTTTAATCAAGATGTGTTTGTGAATGTGGTAGGTGGTTTGCGGATCAGTGAGACCGCGGCAGATTTGGCGATTATTATGGCGGTTTTATCCAGCTTGCGTAATCGACCCTTACCAAAAGATTTGGTGGTATTTGGTGAAGTGGGTTTGGGGGGTGAAATCAGGCCGGTACCAAGCGGTCCCGAGCGACTTAAAGAAGCGGTAAAGCACGGTTTTAAACGCGCTATTGTACCGTTCGCTAATGCCCCGAAACAGCCCATCAAAGGTCTTAAGGTGGAAGCCGTGCAACAATTATCACAGGCACTGGTAATGATCGACTAATGTCGCAAGCTTAGGTAGAATTCTATCTTTAGCAAGGGGAAAGCGATGCTGAGCAAAACATCTATCAAAGAATTCGATCCTGAATTATGGCAGGCGGTGGTCGATGAATCGCAGCGCCAAGAAGATCATATTGAATTAATCGCCTCAGAAAATTATGCCAGTGAGGCGGTGATGGCTTTGCAAGGCTCCAAGCTTACCAATAAATACGCCGAGGGTTATCCGGGCAAGCGTTATTATGGGGGTTGTGAATTTGTCGATGTGGCTGAGACCTTGGCCATCGAACGTTTAAAGAAATTATTTGGCGCGGCCTATGCAAATGTACAACCGCACTCCGGCTCGCAAGCCAATGAAGCAGCGTATTCAGCTTTGGTCAAACCCGGCGATACTATTTTAGGTATGGACCTTACCAATGGTGGGCATTTAACGCATGGTTGCAAAGTCAATTTTTCTGGCAAAATTTATCATGCCTATCAATATGGTTTAACGGCCGCAGGTGATATCGATTATGCGGCAGTAGAAAAATTAGCGCGTGAACATCAGCCAAAATTAATTATCGCCGGTTTTTCGGCGTATTCTGGCATTGCCGATTGGCAACGGTTTCGTGATATTGCCGATGAAGTGGGGGCGTATTTATTGGTTGATATGGCGCATGTTGCTGGTTTAGTCGCCGCGGGTTTATATCCTTCGCCAGTAAATATTGCCGATGTTACTACCTCCACCACCCATAAAACTTTACGCGGTCCACGTGGTGGTATTATTTTAGCTAAAGATAACCCCGAATTACATAAACGTTTAAATTCAGCGATTTTTCCGGGTTGTCAGGGTGGGCCATTAATGCATGTTATCGCGGCCAAAGCTTTAGCGTTTCAAGAAGCTTTCGATCCTAAGTTTAAAGTTTATCAGCAACAAGTTATGACAAATGCCAAAGCTATGGTTGAAAAAATGATGGCGCGCGGCTATAAAATTGTTTCTAATGGCACCGAAAATCATATGTTTTTAGTTGATTTAATCGATAAGGACATTACTGGTAAAGACGCTGAAGCCGTTTTAGGCACAGCCAATATTACCGTTAATAAAAATACTGTCCCTAATGATCCGCAATCGCCTTTTGTAACTAGTGGTTTGCGTTTAGGTACGCCTGCGGTAACAACGCGTGGTTTTAAAGAAAAAGAGTGCGTACAATTAGCCGATTGGATTTGTGATATTTTAGATAATATCAATGACACTACAGTCATTGAGCGGGTTAAAGCCGAGGCACTAAAACTTTGCCAAGCATTTCCAGTTTATCAATCAACCTCGGTGTATAGTTAAATGCATTGCCCATTTTGCCAGGCCATAGAAACTAAAGTGATTGATTCACGCATGGCAGAAGATGGTGCGCAGGTGCGACGTCGGCGTGAATGTCTGCAGTGTTTGGAACGTTTTACCACTTATGAAACTATTGAATTAACTTTACCGCGAGTGATTAAAAACGATGGCACGCATAGCGCGTTTAATTTAGATAAATTACGCACTGGTATTACTAAGGCATTGGAGAAGCGCCCAATCAGCATGGAGCAAATTGATCAAGCGCTTAATCATATTATCCATATATTACGTGCCAGTGGTGAGCGTGAAGTTGCGAGTAAATATATCGGTGAATTAGTGATGGCTGAATTACGTAAGCTTGATCAGGTGGCTTATGTGCGCTTTGCGTCGGTTTATCGCAGCTTTCAAGATATCAACGCATTTCGCGAAGAAATTCAACGTCTACAAGAGCAAGAATAATGTTAAAACCAAACTCCAGGCGTCAGGCGCGAAGCTTTGTGGTGCAGGCTTTATATCAATGGCAATGTCGTCCTGCCAGCGCTACGGATGTTCTGCAGCAATTCCATGAAGATAATGCAGTGCCACCTGCCATTCAAGATTATTTTTCAACTTTAGTCACTGAAGTCATTCACAATCAAACCGACATTGATGCCGCCTTAACCCCGCATCTTAATCGAAAAATTTCCACATTAAATCCGGTAGCGCTAGCCATTTTACGTTTAGCGATGGTAGAATTGATTTATCATCTGGATGTGCCATATCGAGTCGTGATTAACGAAGCCGTAGAGCTTGCCAAATCATTTGGCGCCACCGATTCTTATAAGTTTGTCAATGGCGTGTTACAGGCCGCTGCGGATAAAATTCGCGAAAATGAAATCAATCAAGGAGAAAACAATGAAAAAAAATGAGCTAATTACGCATATCATGTCAGCTGATATTATATCGGTAAAGCATGGGGACAGTATTTCTACCGCAAGGCAGTTAATGGAAAAAAACTGTATTCATCATTTACCCGTTGTATCAGGGGCAAAGCTAATTGGTTTGATTAGCATGAATGATATTATGCGTGTCTCATTCAGCAATGTGTTTGTTGAACCCAGTCAATCTGCCGATCAAGCGCTGGATCATTCAACGACTATTGAAGAGGTGATGACAGAAGAGGTGGTGACGGTTAAAGAAAAAGATACCGTGCGACATGCTGCAGAAATGCTATCAACCAGTAACTATAACTGTCTACCGGTCGTGAATGAGGCGCATGAATTGCAAGGCATCGTGAGTGATAAAGACCTGATTGGCTATTTGCTCGATCAATATTAATTCACTAGTGCTCTGCAGCTTGCTGCGAAGAGCGTTATTGCTATGTGACGCGTAAAAATACTTCCGCTGTCTCTGGCCAGCCATTTTGACTGCCGATATATTCCCCACTCCAGGGATGGGCGCGCTTAGGATTGGTAGTGCCGAAGATAGTTAGGGCGGGTGTATTTACCGCATTGGCGATATGCGTAGGGCCACTATCGTTGCCGATGGCGTATTTTGCTTCGGCAATTATTGCGGCGTAAGTATCAAGTTTAATATTTCTTAAAATAATCGCGCCTGAATTAATAAACTTTTCAGATTCGGCTAATTCATTAGGGCCAGGGCAAACCACGCAAGTAATATTCTGCGCGTTAAGCTTTTTAATTAATTCAAGCCAATGCGGCCAAACTTTAGAATCACCAGCCTTATTGGTGCCAGCTGCGAAGGGTGCCAGCAGGTAAAAGTCATTGGTGATTTTTGCTTGGTTTAGCGCTTGTTTTGCAGTGGCTCGTTGTGTTGCAGTTAAAGGCAAATTTATTTTTTTAGGAATTGCGGCCGGCCAGCTGCCTGCATGGTAATGCTGGCTGGTAAATTGACCAAGCTGCCAAAAGTATTCCACTTCGTGACGGTTAGCGGTTTTAGGCATGCTTTTGGTTAACAGAAAACTGCGACCATCGGCCTGGTAGCCAATATTTTCAAGCCCAGCTAAGCAACTTTGCAAGGCACTGCCAAAACTATTGGTAAGCAATAATATTTTATCAGTATTTAAAGCCCGTAATTGCTTAACCCGCGGATAAAATCCTTCAGCCAATGTATGGCAGGGAAGTTTTAGGCCAGCCAAAAAATCGTTTGTCCAAGCTTTGCCAATTAATTCTAAATCAAAGTTTTTGTGTAATGCATCGATGCAAGGCAAGCTCATAATGACATCGCCAACCCAGTTTGGCAGGCGTAATAATAATTTAGTTTTTCGCATTAACTTTGTGTTGGTAGAGGGCTGGGTTCAAGCTAGGATCATTATACATTTTAAACTGATAATAACGTCGAAAGCTGCGAGTTTTGTTTTCAATAGCTTGTAGCAACTCTTGTAATGCTAAGCCTAAATCGTTTAACTGTAGGCGAATCACTTCGAGTTTGTGCTGACAACTATTGATATGTTCTGCATCGACATTATCGCGTAGAGTTTGTTTATGCATATGATATTCTTTTAAGGCTAAGATTGATAAGCGATCGATAATCATGCCCGGCGTTTCTGAATTGCTGGGGCAATTGTCAGTGGCGGGTTGATAGTGCTCAAAAATCCAGCCATCAATCTTTTCAATAAAGTTATTGCGGGTTTGATTAAATTTATCAATTTTGCGTTTGGCCTGATAAACATATTCAAAGCCCATATCATCACGTCGAGCTTTATCTTCTTCATGCCAGAGTTGAAAGTTTTGACGATGATTTTCTGCAATTAGCGCATAGCAATCGGTGTCGTTAAATTCGACAGCCTGGTGATGCCAATGTTCAGTATAATCATGCTGTAATTGAATAATTTTTTTTAGCGCTAGTTTCATAGAGTCTAACCTGTAATTGTGTTTCGCGCATAAGCATCTTCATAGCGAGTAATATCATCCTCGCCAAGATAATCACCGGATTGCACTTCGATGACAATTAAAGGCTCATTGCTATCATTCATTAAGCGATGCTTTTCGCC
>JAHZKQ010000164.1 GCA_022600315.1 Gammaproteobacteria bacterium | reverse complement strand
TTACAAATTAATAATAAAGCTTCTGGCATTGCGTTTTGCACCGAAAAATTACCCGATCTAGCCGTTGACATCCATGGCAAAAACCCATTAAACCGATTAAAAGATTTTATTAATCACTTTTATGGTGGAATTTTAATCGCTGCTGAAAGCTTAGGCCGGCGTGAAGTACTGATTGAGATGTTTTCTCAAGCAGAGATTAAAGTTACCGCAATTGATTCATGGCCTGAATTTATTAATAGCGAAACTAATCTCGCCATTTGTGTCGCTGATTTACATAGCGGCTTTATTAATACCAATCCAAAAATCGCACTAATTAGCGAAAATCAATTATTCAGTGAATACGTCAGACAACGCCGCAGTCATCAGCAACGTCAAATTGATCCTGAGGCCATGATCAAAAATCTCACCGAACTTAATATCGGTGCGCCGGTGGTGCACCTTGATTTTGGAGTTGGGCGCTATCAAGGCTTAACTAATCTTGAAAATGCAGGTCAACAAGCTGAGTATTTTATTTTAGAATATGCTGATGCCGATAAAATTTATGTGCCAGTCACTAACTTAAATAAAATTTCACGTTACACCGGTGGCAAAGAAAGTCAAGCACCATTACAAAAGCTCGGTAGCAAAAAATGGCAAAAGACCAAAGAACAAACCAGCAAACGGGTTAAAGATGTAGCCGCTGAATTATTAAATATTTATAGTCAGCGCGAAGCTGCACCAGGCTTTAGCTTTAAACTTCCAAGCCAAGACTTCAATCAATTTCGCCAAGAATTTCCCTTTGAAGAAACACCTGATCAAAGCAAAGTCGTGCAAAATGTCATTGAAGATTTAACCAGTAGAAACAGCATGGATCGCTTGATCTGTGGCGATGTGGGTTTTGGTAAAACCGAAGTTGCCATGCAAGCGGCCTTTATTGCTGTGCAAAATAACAAACAAGTAGCCGTGTTAGTGCCCACCACCCTACTCGCGCAACAACATTTACAAACTTTTCAAGATCGGTTTGCGAACTGGCCAATAAAAATCGCCGGCCTATCGCGACTTCGCACCCAAAAAGAACAAACCGAAACTTTAAAAACCTTAGCCAGCGGTCAAGTTGATATTGTGATTGGCACACATAAGTTATTATCTACCGATATTAAATATCACGACTTAGGTTTACTGATCGTTGATGAAGAACATCGCTTTGGCGTTAAGCAAAAAGAAAAAATTAAGGCTCTACGTAAGCATGTAGATATTTTAACTTTAACCGCCACCCCTATTCCACGCACCTTAAATATGGCACTGGCTGGCACCCGAGATTTATCGATTATCGCCACTCCACCAGCACGACGTTTAGCGATTAAAACCTTTGTGCATGAATATCAAGCCAGCATTATTCGCGAGGCCATATTGCGTGAAACCCGCCGTGGCGGACAAATTTATTTTCTGCATAATGAAGTTGCCACCATTAATGCTATAGCAGAAAAATTGCAAGCGATTGTGCCTGAGGCACGTTTTGGTATTGCCCATGGCCAATTGCGTGAGCGTGAATTAGAACATATTATGTCAGAGTTTTATCATCAAAAATATAATGTATTAATTTGCAGTACCATTATTGAATCGGGTATCGATATTCCCAGCGCAAATACCATTATCATTAATAATGCCAATAAATTTGGGCTAGCCCAATTACATCAGCTGCGTGGTCGCGTTGGACGCTCACATCATCAAGCTTATGCCTATTTATTAACGCCACAAGACAGTAAAATAACCAAAGACGCCGAAAAACGTTTGCAAGCGATTAGCCAGTTAGAAGATCTAGGCGTTGGTTTTCAACTCGCCACTCAAGATTTAGAAATTCGCGGCGCCGGCGAACTGTTGGGCGAAGAACAAAGCGGTCATATCCATGCGGTCGGCTTTTCTTTATATCTGGAATTATTAAGCGAAGCGGTTGAAGCTTTAAAACAAGGTCGCGAACCGAATTTATACCAAGCCGAACAACAAGCCTGTGAAATTAATTTACCACTATCCGCTTTAATTCCCAATAATTGGCTGGGCGATGTAGGCACACGATTAAGCCTTTACAAACGCTTATCCAGCTGTAAAACCGATAATGCCATCGATAATTTTAAAGCCGAATTAATCGATCGATTTGGCTTATTGCCTGAACCCACTCAACATTTAATTAGCATTGCCCATCTACGCGTGCTCGCCGATAAGGCTGGCATTAAAAAAATTGATGCACATAAAGACTATGGCTATTTTCAGTTTAGCGAAAAACCTATATTGATATTGGCAAAGTCATTAAACTGATTCAAACCGAATCCAATCGTTATCAACTACAAGGGCAAACTAAATTACGCTTTAAAATTGCTAATCTAAAAGCGGAACATTTATTTAAGCAAATTAATGAACTGGTTAATGTGATTAGATAGAATTATGCAGAAAGTATCGTTTCAATAGGCAAGAAAAGGGTATTTTTATTATCGATTAACCGACAAAAACCGAATGACTTATAAAAATTGGCAACTACTTCATTCTTAGCAACAACTTCCAAACCTTTAATACCAGAAATCACTGACATCTCTATTAAACGATCACAAGCATCTTTTAGCATAAATTTACCAATGCCCTGACCTTGCAAATCTTTTGCTAAAGCAAGTCGTCCTATTTTTAAAGTTGGGATATCGTAATTAGGGGGTATATGACGACGCAATACCGGTTCCACAAAATATAATACCATAGAGCTATTCGTTAAAGTGTAAAACCCCAATATAGGTTTTGGTGATTTAACTTCATCTGCAACCACAACATAAGTCACATTCAATCTTTTCTTTTGTTCTTGATTGGCACGAGTTTTTAGATAGGCATTTAACACTTCAACACCACAATCAAAATCTTCTCGCTGGTGTTGTTTAGGATTAAGCTTCTCGACAATCCATTTAGCCATAATGATTAACTTTCTCTAT
>JAHZKQ010000014.1 GCA_022600315.1 Gammaproteobacteria bacterium | reverse complement strand
CTCTTCTTGGATTCAATTCAAAATGATACCTTTGCTTTAAAACCGGTGGCACAAAATAATTGACCGAACAATCACGTGTGAGTGTTTGCAAGGAGGCTCCGGTCACAGTCAGTGTTAACATGGGAAGCTTGTTAATATCCGTATTGCTAAAAAAAGCGACTCGACCGTTTAAGATATCCTCTCCAGAAAACAGTATATCTGATTGAGATGCATTAAAAATACGTTGACCCACCTTCAGCTGCGCATGCTGGAAATTGGCAATAAAAGAAAACTTTTTATAGGAAAACCCCTCTTCTTCAGCATCCACAACCGTGTTGGTAAGACTTAACCATTGCCCTTGTTTTAAAATGAACGAACAGCTTAAGCTAAGCCCCGGATAGTAAGTAATATTGGCCTTTATTGGTTGCGAATTAACCGTATAGGCATCACTGACGATCAAACTCACACTGGGCGGGCGATCTGCGAAAAAGTAAATCTGACCCCTTTTAATTTGTTGCAATTGAAAAGCCCGATAGCGCTGAATATTGTGCGGATCACAAAAATACGCTCCATCAGATTGCTCGGTCACGTTGACCCACAGGGCATCGTGTGGATACCCTAAATCACTAGCATTAATGTTAGCCAATGTTATCGGTACAAAGGTCCTTGAAATGACTTGCCATGCGGCTCTCGTCAAAATGGGTGGTTGCCGGGTAAAGTCGATGAAAACACCTTGATCTGGTTTTTTTAATCGACCATGATGGATTGTGAGATTTAAACGCGGTGGATGCTTACTGCCATCCGGCACCAATGTAATTTGGTTTTGATTCACTGTCTGCTGTGTAAAGTAGGTGGTGGGCTCTCCGGTTATACTATTAATATATGCATGCTCTAAGCCTGTCACCGAGTAGCTTAAATAGTGTGGATTGGCCTCATCAAAAGTCGTTGCCTCTAAATATGTCGTATTTAAACGAATTGGAACGCCTTGCACAACCGGTATCGTTGAATACTGCTTGAATTGCGGCGACATTAATAGTCGCCCAAAAACATTGCCATCGCCGGAAACAACTTCTCGACGGTGCCAAGTGACAAAATAGTTATCGGGATTCAACGGAATGACATAAGTTTTATTTTGCATATTTGCTAGATCAGTGCTGGAAACTAAAAAAGGCTGATCCATTGTAATGCCCCGTGTGGTATGGTTGAGACGTAATTTTTGCGTGTAAACCATGGTGGGAATATTGGATGCATTAAGATAGGCCGCATAATATGCCAGCACCACGCTATTATCCGCAAAAGTCGCCATGGTGGGGGCGTATGCATGAACAAAGTCAGGTGTAATTAAAAAATTCCCTCCCACTGCACGATTGTCTAAATCATATAATTGGCCGTTAACTCTAATAGGAGCAGTCGTATCTTCGCGGCTGCTCCAAGTAATCAACACATGACCGTCGGCAAAAGATGCCGCAGCAGCCGAAAATCCGGTGTGTACAAAGGGGATATCAATCGTATGGATACGATCATTCACCTGTGTATTATTGCCAATGCGGTGTCCCGTTTTAGAAAAACGCTGCAGATAAATAGCTTTATTACCCTGATGAGAATAACTGGACCACGTGACCACAAATTCTCCATTGGGTAATATTGCTAGTGGTTGCTTGGAAGAATGAAAGGTTTGTAACCCACTGGTTAGCGTGTTAACCCGAATGGCCTTTGTGACAGGCGCGCTTTCCGCTGAGAACATACGAATATAAACCCCCACTGTGTCTGCATCCGCATTTTCAAATGTGAGCACATACCCCCCATTGGGAAGTACTCCCAAATCAGTTCTAGCGGTTGGTATATTCGTGCCAGATGGTGGTGTGCCTGAAGGCGTAGAAATCTTCACTAATCTTACTGGATTCCCTAGCTGATTATTATTAAGGTCAAATCGTTGCGCCAAAATTTTACCCGCATAAGCTTGTACTGGCTTGTGAAGCCAAGAAATTAAGTAATTATCTTTTAATCGAATTACTGCGGGAGAAATTTGCGTATACACTGCATCATTTACCAATGTGTTGTTCCGTTTTACTCCATCAAAATATAACCGTTGCGCATAAAGACCAAATCCATGATGAGGTTCATTAACTTTACCATTAAATACAGCAATCACTGAATTATCCGCTAAGGTAGCCGTACAACTATCAGAATACAGATAATCACTCTGGGCATCACTATTCACCATAAAAACTCCACCCTCATCCGGTGGCAGTGATGGGTCGTAAAGGCCATTTATAGGATCCGCTTTGATTCTTATCATCTGAAAGAATACCGCGATCACACACGCACTAGTCATTGGATGGCTGGCAAATGTACTGAGCCCTTTGCTGATAATTTTTTGGGTAGCAGTTATGGTGCTCGATAGACCATTAATAAACATTGCCTTGTAGGATACCCCATAATTTTGAGATTTTTCTGAGGATGACAGGTTTATCAAGTAATCATCGAGTTTTTTATTCCACGCTGCAAAGGCTGTCGTGGCATATGTATACGAAAAAAGGCCGCCTAAATAGCTTGTTGAAGAATAGCGTGCTTCATGATGAAAATCTCGACTATTCATATAGCGCTTGAGTGCCTTTACACACGCAAAATGCACATCCGAGGATTGCTTTTTTGCCAATCGTTCTAATTGCATAAAAAGCTGATTTTTTCCAGAAAAAGACTGCCAATCACTTAATAGCGGCCAAATCGCCTGACAAAATTCATGGTTTCTTGCGTTGAGAGAGGAAAAATATTTTTTGAAAATTTCAAATGCAGAGCTGCGCATAAAAGACTCCTTTCTGGTTAACTTTTCTAAAAGGCAAACAAGACGTTACGAAAACCCCCAAACTTCCTATTTTGCTGAACTCATTATATATTTTTTACAGTCACAAATCCCTTAAGGAAAAATTAAAAACTGTTAATCCAATAAAGACAGAAAAATATTAGCGCCATCGTGTGTTATCTAACGGTAAACTTTCCTGACGCCAAGTGGAATTTCGGTTACACCAGCCAAGATACCCACACTCATCACTGTCCAACTGAGTCGAGTTAAAAAAGTCATTTGGTCATTTGGTGCATCTAAGACGTAATTTTTTACCTTGCGTTTTCCTATAATGGACACTCCTAGTTGTTCGTAGTTAGTTTAGCCTGTGTGTCCGAATTAGTGTATTCCTACCAGTATGGCGCTTCGCATCTATCTTGCTTAAAAGAAAATAAAGACTTGGAGCACAAGGATATAACGATAACCACAACCTAGAACTACCCCAATACTTATTACTTG
>JAHZKQ010000163.1 GCA_022600315.1 Gammaproteobacteria bacterium | reverse complement strand
ATGATTTTATTGTTGCAGATATAAAAAAATTGTATGATCGCTTTCAAAAGCTTAAGTATAATCTTAGCCGACATAATAGCCTGTGGAAGAATTCACAGGATGCGCATAGAGTTCAGGCTAATGTTGAAAGATTATATCAGACCTATAAAATGGCAATGCAAAAATTAGCCTTTAAAGATGTCTATCACAGTATTGTAACATTGATTGATTTTATTGATTCCTCATGGGAAACAATACCATTATTTAATGAAATTATTTATTTACAATCCATGCTAGAGCCGATTATGTTAAATGTAGATGAGCTAATAGAAGCTAAGTCATATTGTACTTAGTCTTGTGAAGTAATTGGTTTAATTAAAAACTGTTGTTCTGATTGGTTATCCACTAATGCTGCGTAGCTTACGGCGAAGATTTTTATTCACTTTTCGGCGAGCGGCTTAATAGATTATGAATTGCTTGTACGGGTTTTAAATTACCATGAATCACGTTGTGGACTTGATTGACAATCGGCATATCGATTTTATGTTTTTTAGCCAGCAAATAAATTTGTTCGGCATTATCGACGCCTTCAATAACTTGGTTAATTAATTTTTTTGCAGTTTTGGTTGATTCGCCTTGACCGATCGCAAAGCCAAAGCGCCGGTTGCGGGATTGATCATCGGTGCAAGTTAGAATCGAATCGCCAACGCCAGCTAAACTTAACACCGTATTTTCACTGCCCCCTAAGGCAATGCAAAGTCTTCGCATTTCAATCAGGCCGCGAGTCATTAATGCGGCGCGAGTGTTGGCGCCAAGCTTTAAGCCGTCAGTGATGCCAGTGGCAATGGCTAAAACATTTTTTACGGCGCCACAGATTTCAACTCCGATTAAGTCTGAATTTTGGTAAACTCGAAACCGATTGTTATGTAAGCGCCGACTTAAATCATCTAAAAAATCTTGGTCATTACCAGCTAAGCTGATTGCGGTTGGACGATTAGTGGCAATTTCAGCGGCAAAGCTTGGGCCAGAGAGTACGGCAATTTTTCTGTTGCTACCTAGCTCGCTTTGCACCACTTCATGTAGTAATTGATGGCTCTTTGGGTCAAGGCCTTTAGTGCCCCAAGCGATTCTGTGGTGGTCTTTTAGTAAAGGTTTTAATTCAATCAGTAGGTCTCGAAAGACATAGCTTGGTACGGCAATTAAAATATCATCGACCGCATCAACGGCAGCCGCTAAGCGGTACATTGGGGTGATAGAAGTTGATAGTTTAATATTGGGCAAGTAACGTTTATTTTGATGCTGTGTTTTTAGCGCGTTAATGTGTTCTGGGTTGTGTCCCCAAAGCGGCACTAAGTTATGATTGCGAGCCAGTAAAACAGCAAGGGCGGTACCAAATGATCCCGCCCCTAGAACAGTGATAGGTTTCGCTGTCATATTAATTTTTAGCAGCTGCGCTTTCTTGCTGTTGTTGGTATAAAGCGTCAAAGTTAACTGGCGCTAAATAAAGTTGTGGAAATCCAGCGCGCATCACAGCATCGGTTACTACTTCTCTGGCATAAGGATAAAGCACATTTGGACAGAAGCTGCCAAGCATGGGTTTAAGCTGTTCTTCATCAAAGCCCACTAAAGAAAAAATACCACCTTGCTTAACTTCAACTAAAAACGCAGTTTTTGCATCTTTCGCTTCGCCTAATTTAACAGTCACTGTTACGGTAAGTACAACTTCGTAAATGCCTTCGTCATTAAGCTTATTGGCGGTAGTTGCTAAGTCCATATTGAGGACGGGTTCCCATTTATCAAGAAACACCTGTGGTGAGTTAGGTGTCTCCAGGGACATATCTTTAATATAGACACGTTGAATCGCAAATTGAGGCCCGTTAGCATCTTGCGCTCCCTCTTTGGCTTTAGTATCGGTTGGCTTATCTTTTTTCGCCATTGTGGTTCTCCTTGATTGATGATTTTTATGTTAGTAGTTTATCGAGCTGGCCAGTTTTTTCTAGCTTCCACAGTTCATTAAATCCACCGATCGCTTTATCGTTAATAACGATCTGTGGCACGGATCTGCGGCCCTGGCAACGGCTTTGCATTTCCTGGAAGAGTGCTGGTTTTTGATCAACCCAAAGCTCATTATAGGCAACTCCCTTGCGTTCAAGCAACTCTTTAGCGCGTGTGCAATAGGGGCAGTGTGCGCTGGAATAGATCTCAATCTTTGCCATTGGCTGATTTCTTGCCTTTTACTAGGGGTAAGTTTTCGTGGCTCCAGCCTTGGATGCCGCCCTTTAACACGGCGGTTTTAAAGCCTTGTTTACGCAGCTTGGCGGCAGCTTGGGCAGCTTTTTGACCATTGCTATCAACTAAGATAAGGGTCTTATTCTGGTGTTTTTTGAGCTTATTCAGCTGGCGCTCGAAGTCTGGTTCGAGGATATTGATGGCACCGGCAATATGACCATCACTAAAGGCGCTATTGGCTCGAGTATCGACGATAGTCGCTTCATTACGATTCATTAAGTGGGTGGCCATCTGGGGGTTAAGTTGCGAGCCAGACAGGCCTTTACTGCGCATTTCTTCGAAAAATATCAAGCCCAGCACAATGATAAATCCAAGGCATAGCAGCCAGTGGTGGCTGATAAACTGAATGATTTGTTGGGTCATATTAAAACACCCTTTGCTTATTTATTTTATTAATTCCACCAAAAAAGCTCTGCTTTTTTGATTGGACCTTTGCGGGGTCCTAGGGGGAAAGCCTTCCCTTGAGATTCTCGCAGCAGTCTAACCTGACAAGTAAAACTTGTCGAGGGGAATGAATGGGTTTAATCTAAAAGCCTTAATTTTATTGAGACCAATATTATGCCAAAGCCGCTTGTTTTAATTGTCTTAGACGGTTGGGGAGAGTCTGCCGAGACGATCCACAATCCCATTCGCCAAGCGCCAACCCCAACTTTTGATACGTTATTTAAAGCGCATCCACATATTTTCATTCAGGCTTCGGGAGAAGCGGTAGGTTTACCAGCCGGGCAGATGGGTAATTCTGAGGTGGGACACTTACATATTGGTGCGGGCCGTAAGGTTTCCCAAGATTTAACTCGGATTCGTCAAGCCGTCGATAATGGTGAGTTTGCAAAAAATCCAGTGTTTTTAGCAGCGATTCGCCAAGCTAAGGAAACTAATAAGGCGGTGCATGTATTAGGTTTATTATCGCCGGGCGGAGTGCACAGCCATGAGCGCCAAATTAAAACCTTAATTAAATTAATTGGTGAACAAGGCATTAAGAAAAATTATTTACATGCAATTCTTGATGGCCGTGATGTAGCGCCGCGCTCTGCAGAAGATTCATTGACCGCGGTTGAAAAACTTTATCAAACGCTACCGGACGGGAAAATTGCTTCAATTGTTGGGCGATACTATGCAATGGATCGCGATAATCGTTGGCAGCGCACTGAACAAGCCTATGATATGTTAACTAACGGTGAGGCGAAATTTACATTTGAATCAGCAGTTGAAGCTTTAAATGCCGCTTATGCGCGGGGTGAAAATGATGAGTTTGTTAAACCGACCTTAATTCATTCAAGCACTGATGATGCGGTAAAGATTAACGATGGTGACGTGGTGATTTTTATGAATTTTCGTGCCGATCGTGCACGGCAATTAAGTCATGCATTAACCGATACGGATTTTAATAATTTTCAGCGCAAGACTTTTCCTAAGCTCGCAAGTTTTGTGAGCTTAACAGAATATTCAAAAAGAATTAAAGCTAAGGTGGCTTTCGCACAGTTACCGCCAGAAAATACTTTAGGCGAATATTTAGCGGCCAAAGGTTTATGTCAATTACGCATTGCTGAAACGGAAAAGTATGCGCATGTGACTTACTTTTTAAATGGCGGTCGTGAGCAGGCTTTTGCGAATGAGGATCGTATTTTAATTCCGTCGCCTAAGGTCGCAACCTATGATTTGCAACCACAGATGAGTGCGATTGAATTAACTGAGCAATTATGTGAGGTGATTGAATCTGGGCGTTATGATGTCATTGTGTGTAATTATGCGAATCCTGACATGGTAGGGCATACAGGTATCGAAGCGGCAGCTAATCAGGCGGTGGTGGTGGTTGATGATTGTTTGAAAAAAGTTTTATTGAGTTTGCAAAAGGTAGATGGTGAGGCGCTTATTACCGCTGATCATGGCAATATTGAGACCATGTTTAACCCTAAAACTCAACAACCACATACGGCGCATACCAATAATTTGGTGCCGTTGATTTATGTGGGCCGCGAAGCCAAGTTCACCACTCAAGACGCAGCGCTGTATGATATTGCGCCGACAATACTATATTTGCTGGGTTTAGCAGTGCCCAAAGAAATGACCGGTAAAAACTTGCTTAAATTAGCCTGAATCCTTTAGCATACATTAAGAGTAGCTTTAAAGAATTTAAAAACATGCGCAAATGGATCCTCTCAATGATTACTGTTGGGTTTAGCTTAAGCCTGGTGTTGGCTAATGCTAATGATCATCGCTTAATCCAGTTAAACCGCAAGATCAAAACCATTAAGGCGGGGTTACGTCAAGATCGCTCGACCCGTAGTAATTTGCAACAAGCGTTGGAGAAAGTGGAGCTCGCTTCGGCAAGAATAATGCGCAGGTTGAATAAAACTCAGCAACGTTTAAGCGCCCAGCATCAGCGTTTAGCAAAGCTGAAGCAGCTTGAGCAGCAAGATCGCACTAAAATCCAACACCAACAAGATTTATTGCTACAGCAATTACGCCAGGCCTATATGTTGGGCCGTCAGCCTTATTTGAAATTATTGTTAAATCAGCAAGACCCTAATCAGCTCAGTCGAATGCTCACTTATTATCATTATATTAATCGCAGTCGGTTAACTGCAATCAATGGGCTGGAGGCTATACTGGAGCAAGCAGAAAATAATCAGCGTCACTACCAAGCAGAGTATGTGGTTTTAACTCGGCTTAGTAAAAAGCAAAGTGATGAGCAGAGTAAATTACTTAAGGTGCGAAACCATCGGCATCAGTTGGTTCATCAAATTAACCATAAAATTAAAACCAAGCGCTTACGACTTGCGCAATTGATAAGCAATAAGCGGCGTTTAGAATATACCTTAACGCAACTTGAGCGTAGTCATTATGCGGAACAATTTAGCGGCAAAAGATTTTCCCAGCAGAAAGGCAAGCTTGCTTGGCCAGTACGCGGTAAGATTTTAAATTATTTCGGTACCCAAATTGGGCAAAGCGGGTTAAGATGGAGTGGTGTATTAATTAGGGCGCACGATGGCCAACCAATTTACGCGATTGCCAGGGGTAAAGTGGTTTTTGCCAAGTGGCTTGCTGGTTATGGGCTGTTGTTAATTGTCAATCATGGTAAAGGTTATATGACTTTATACGGACGTAATCACTACCTTTATAAGAAGGTGGGCGATCGGATTCAGGCAGGTGATTTAATTGCTGCCGTGGGGCAAAGTGGTGGTTACCAAACCTCAGCGCTGTATTTTTCAATTCGGCATAATGCTAAGCCATTAAACCCCAGTCAATGGTGTACTCAAAAAACAAAGTTATAGGGAGATAAATGTGTTGAGTCGTTTTAAAATAATAGCCGCTTTAGGTGTTTTCTGTTTAGCTTACTTTGTATCGAGTCAGGCTTTTGACCTTAAAAAGAATTTTTTACGCATTTCACAACCGGTATCAACACCAGCACCGATGGCGCAAAAACAATTGCCGCGTGAGCAGATTAAACGCTTTGTCACCGCGATTGCAGTAATCAAACACTATTATATTAAAAAAGTTTCCGATAAAAAGTTATTTAATAATGCAATTTCCGGCATGGTTTCAAGTCTTGATCCACATTCTTCCTATTTAACCGAAGAAGATTTAAAGGATTTAAAAACCGCAGTTTCTGGCGAGTTTGTGGGTATTGGGGTTGAGCTCACTACCCAAGAAGGTGCATTGCGTGTTATTAGCCCGTTAGAGGGTACACCAGCGGATCGTGCTGGGATTAAAGCCAATGACCTAATCATTAAAATTAACGGTAAATTGGTGCAGAACATGAATTTGCGTGAAGCCGTTAGCCAAATTAAAGGTAAGCGTGGCACCTCGGTAGTTTTAACAATTCTGCGTAAAGGTGAGAAGAAACCTTTAGCCTTAAAAATTACCCGAGGTACCATTAAGCTGGTCACTGTTAAAAAGAAAATATTGGAAAATGGTTATGGCTATGTGCGCATTACTTTCTTTCAAGGTCCGGTTGCGAGTATGTTGCACAAAGCGATTCGCACTTTAAAAGCTAAATCAAAAAATAAAATGAAAGGCATGATTTTAGATCTGCGCAATAATCCAGGAGGCTTATTGGATGTCAGCGCACAAGTTGCTGATACATTTCTCAATGCAAAAGGCATAAAAAAATATAATGATTTAATT